>NZ_JBCFQL010000020.1:0-44826 GCF_041729725.1 Flavobacterium zubiriense
AAAGCTCCTACTATATTATAGTACAAGCTTCATATATAAGGTATAAATTAGGTTTTAAGGTTTGGTAGATAATTTGGTGTCCCAATACTCGTTCAATTTATCTACATCTACAGGATTAATAGCTGGTTGGTTTAATAATCTACCTGATTCGAAGGCTTCTTTAAGAATGTTTTCTATTAAATAATCTTCATTTGACTCAAATGGTTGGTATTGCGATTTTAAATTAATATCAAACATACTAGCGGCTGTGTTAGACCAAAAAGCTTTCCAGCCGCTTTTTAAAGTTTTGACCAACTCGTAGGTTGTTTTTCCTGTTTGCCTATGAATCAATTTGACTAAAATGCGACCTTGGCTACGAGATAATTTTTTTAACCTCGCTTCAAATTCATTTGTTAGATAGTCTTCTACTATTTTAAAATACTTTTTCTTCTCTCTTTCAGAGGAAAGTCGAGCCATTCCCTTATTTAAATTAGTCAATCTGTCAGCTGCTAATTTAGCATAAGGATACGTTCTATAAACGCGGCTTTGCAAAATAAGATATTGTTTTCTTGCTTCGGGATCTTGTTTTTCCTTTGAAATTGTAATTTCAGGCAGCTTTATAGTGTCATCTAATATACTATCTTTTTCTGTCAACACGTACCCCATAGCATTTGGATCATAAGGAGTACTTCCCTGGCTAAAACCTAAAAAAGACAACAATAAAAAGAATGCTAAAAAATAAATAGATTTCATAAAGACAATATTTTGCTGTAAAATTATACATTATATATACAACTGTAATACCAAATTTATAATTTAGCAAAAAAATATTTTTATGAGTACAAAATCGATATTAAACAATGAATCGATGGCTTTTTTAGAAAGCTACCTTAATAATGCTTCTCCAACTGGTTACGAAAGTAGCGGGCAAAAAATATGGATGGAGTATCTAAAACCTTATGTTGACACTTTTATAACAGATACCTATGGAACGGCTGTGGGAATTATCAATCCAGATGCTCCTTTTAAAGTTGTAATTGAGGGTCATGCTGACGAAATTTCGTGGTATGTGAATTACATTACCGATGACGGTTTGATTTATGTAATTAGAAATGGTGGTTCTGACCACCAAATTGCGCCTTCAAAACGTGTAAACATTCATACTAAAAAAGGTATTGTAAAAGGTGTTTTTGGTTGGCCAGCCATTCACACTAGAAATAGAGACAAAGAAGAAAACCCAAAAACAAGCAACATCTTTATTGATTTAGGGTGCGAAACAAAAGAAGAAGTAGAAAAATTAGGCGTTCATGTAGGTTGTGTGATTACCTATCCTGATGAATTTGTGATTTTAAACGAAAACAAATTCGTCTGCCGCGCCATTGATAACCGCATGGGAGGCTTTATGATTGCCGAAGTAGCTCGCCTTTTGCACGAAAACAAAGTAAAATTACCTTTTGGATTATACATTACAAATGCTGTCCAAGAAGAAGTAGGCCTGCGTGGTGCTGAAATGATTACACAAACCATAAAACCAAACGTGGCCATTATTACTGATGTGTGTCATGATTCTACTACTCCAATGATTGACAAAAAGATTGAAGGAGAAACAAAGATTGGTAAAGGTCCAGTAATTACTTATGCTCCAGCGGTACAAAACAATTTAAGAGACTTAATTATTACTACTGCCGAAGAAAAAGAAATTCCATTTCAACGTCTCGCCTCTTCTCGTGTTACTGGTACTGATACTGATGCTTTTGCTTATAGCAATGGCGGTGTGGCTTCGGCATTGATTTCGCTTCCGTTGCGTTACATGCACACCACTGTGGAAATGGTACATAAAGAAGATGTTGAAAATGTAATTAAATTGATTTACGAAACCATACTTAAAATAGAGAACAACGAAACTTTTTCTTATTTTAAATAATATTCATAGAGAATAAAGAATAAAAAATCCGTCTTGTTTAGAACGAGACGGATTTTTATTTTTAAAACTTTTTCGAATTATTTGACACTTTCTAGATAAGCCACAACATTTTTTTCTATTCTTTCATTGATATTAGAAATATCTGCTTTTACAAATTTTTCTCCAATGATATTTTCGTATAATTCGATATATCTGTCTGAAACCGTTTCGATGTATTCGTCAGTCATTTCAGGAATTTGTTGTCCTTCTTGTCCTTGAAAACCATTTTCAATTAACCAACGGCGTACAAATTCTTTAGATAATTGTTTTTGTTCTTCACCATTGTCTTGTCTTTCTTGATATCCTTCTGCATAAAAATAACGAGAAGAATCCGGAGTATGGATTTCATCAATTAAAACAATTTGTCCGTCTTTTGTTTTTCCAAATTCATATTTAGTATCCACTAAAATCAATCCGCGACTTGCAGCAATTTCAGTTCCTCTTTGGAATAAATCTCTGGTATATTTTTCTAAAACTAAATAATCGTCATCATTTACAATTCCTTTATCAAGAATAGCTTCTCTAGAAATATCAGCATCGTGTTCCCCATTATCAGCTTTAGTAGTGGGTGTAATAATTGGTTCTGGAAACTTATCGTTTTCTTTTAAACCTTCTGCCATTTTTACGCCACAAATTTCTCTTTTACCAAGAGCATATTCGCGTGAAGCGTGCCCTGACAAATATCCACGAATTACCATTTCAACCTTAAAAGGCTTACACAAATGACCTACAGCAACACTTGGATCCGGCGTAGCAATCAACCAGTTTGGAACAATATCCTGAGTCAATTCCATGAATTTTGTAGCAATTTGGTTCAGAATTTGTCCTTTGTAAGGAATTCCTTTTGGCAAAACCACATCAAAAGCCGAAAGCCTGTCAGTGGCCACCATTACTAATAATTCATCATTAATATTGTAAACTTCTCTTACTTTGCCTCTATAAACCGATTTTTGATTTGGAAAATTAAAATTAGTGGTAGTGATTGTATTGCTCATTTAGATACGTATTGCGTTGATTTTATAAGAATGCAAATTTAGGATTATTTTAGACAGAAATACAAAGAAAGTATCCTATATCTAAAAATATTGTTATGAGAAGTAGAAAGCAGTTTCATCACAAATTTTAAAAATTCACAATGATTATTTTAGAGCTGAAAAATTTTGAAAAAAAGTTTTAGTTCATGCCTGTTGTAAATACTCTGTTTGCTGTTTAACAATAGTCTTAGTAGCTGTTTAAATTTTAGGTATTAGAATTTTTAGAAGATTATTTTTCGATAGACAAGGATATTTTTGAAAGAATAATCAGCTTATTTTAGAATAAATTTAACGAAGAATAGCGGGAAATAATCCATAAAAAACAATTAGATAAAGCTTCAACATTTAACCGTTGGGTGAAATAATCAAAAACGTTAATGGTAGTGTTTTTTGCGTAATGAAATGCAGCGAAAAATGTATCGAGAACCGTTTTCTATTCAATATTTTCTTGTTCTCGATACAAATTTTCCGAAAAAGCTGTCGCGTTTTCTGAAAATTCACTCGAACTGACAAAAATTTAATATCCAAAAACAATTTCACCCAACGAGTTAAACATTTACTTAAATACATCTAAATGATTTTGTGTGTTTTTTTAATAGCATAGCTGTATGCAGTTACAATTTGAATAGTATTAGTTCCCTAACTGATGGAGTTGTAATCATTTCTATAAAAAACAGCTAGTTGTCTATTAATAATGATAAGGAGATACAATAAAGCTTTTTACAGAAAAAAAAAATGTCTATACCTCTATATTTAAGAACAAGCTGAATAATTACAGCGGTTTTATTTTTAAATTTAGAAGCTAAAGTGACTGTACTATTTTTAATTCCTTGTGAATGCTTATATTTGCTATCTTATAATTTTTAGCTTTTTTTATGACAACTACTAATAGACGTTTTCCTGCTGAATGGGAGATACAAGAGGGGATTTTACTTTGTTTTCCGCACAACGGAAATGATTGGCCTGGAAAATATGAAGCAGTACAATGGGCTTTTGTCGAGTTTATTAAAAAAATCACTACTTATGAAAAAGTATTCTTAGTAGTAATTGACGAAAAACTAAAAGCAAAAGTAATCGATATGCTCGACCGAGCACGAGTGAATCTAGATCTGGTTTCGTTTATCATTCAAAAAACCAATCGCAGTTGGATGCGAGACTCTGGTCCTATTGTAGTATATAAGGACGGCGAAAGAGAAGCGTTAAATTTTAATTTTAACGGTTGGGCGAAATATAAAAATTTCCAGTTAGATAAACACGTTCCTGGAAAAGTGTCGGATTTTTTAAAACTTCCTTTAACGCAGGTAACATATAAAGGAAAACCAGTAATTGTAGAAGGTGGTGCAATTGATGTAAATGGCAGAGGCACGCTTTTAACATCTGAAGAATGTTTAATGCACCCAAGTATTCAAGTTCGCAATGCAGGTTTTACTAAAGCGGATTATGAAGCAATTTTTAAAGAATACTTAGGTATAACTAATGTAATTTGGCTAGGCAATGGGATTGAAGGTGACGACACACACGGTCATATTGATGATTTGGCTCGATTTATAAACGAAGATACTATTGTGACCATCATAGAAACTGACCCAAACGACGCCAACTACAAACCTTTACAAGACAATTTAAAACGTTTGCAAAATGCCAAACTGGAAGATGGTAAATCACCTGTAATTGTAACTTTACCGATGCCGAAAAGATTAGATTTTGAAGAGTTAAGATTACCAGCAAGTTATGCTAATTTCCTGATTTTAAATCATTGTGTTTTAGTTCCAACTTTTAATGATGCTAACGACAGAAAAGCTTTGAATATCTTGGCTGAATGTTTTCCCGACAGAGAAATCATTGGGATTAGCGCGATAGATTTGATATGGGGGTTCGGGACTTTACATTGCTTGAGCCAACAGATTCCTAAGTAATTTATAGTCCGTAGATTTTATTTACAATCCATCTAAATCTGCTTAATGTGCGTGCTTTTCAATTTTCACGTAAATTAAGCAGATTCTTTTAGAAAATAAAGTTCATTGTAAGATTTCTAATCTTGGTTGATAAAATACAGTGGTTGCGAATAATTTGCAATTGCGACTAGAGCATTATAAATATATCTGGACACCAAAGCTCCTCCTTCAAAATTAATTAAATCAATATCATCTTCAGGAGTATGGTATTGCGGATGTCCTCCGGTATGAAATCCTATTGCTGCAATTGAAGATTTGTAAAAAGAAACATGATCCGAACCGCCTACTCCACCAGCATGAATAACTGGATTTAAACCGCTTTTCACTCCTATTTTTTTCATTAATTCGACACCGTCAGGAAAAGTTCCCGCACCTCCCATAAAAATTTGGTTTTCTACATTTAACCTTCCTACCATATCCATATTCAACATTACTTTCACTGCTTCTTTTGGAACGGGTAAGTTATTTACAAAATATTTTGAGCCAAATAAACCCTGCTCTTCTCCACTAAAAGAAATGAAAATGATACTTCTTTTCGGTTTTATTTCTAACTGGGATACTTTTTCCAGAATACACAGCAGCGCTGAAACACCAGAAGCATTATCATCCGCACCATTATGAATAGCCACTGTATCCTTTTTTTTACTGTTAGAAGCTATTCCTCCCCATCCCCAATGATCATAATGCGCTCCTATGACTATAAATTCCTTTTTTAGCTTTTCATCTGATCCTTCAATATATCCCACAACATTTTGAGTTGTAACGGTATCCGATTTCACCTTATTGATTCCTTCTTTAACAAACAATTGAAAAGATTGATAATAATTTTCATTGAATTTTTTCAGTTCGTATTTCTTAAAATACTTTCGGATGTAAGCTGCCGCATCATTATTACCTTTTGTTCCAGGAAAACGCCCTTCCATTTTATCCGATGAAAGATACTTGTCGTGTTTGTAAAAGGTTTTGGCATTAATACCATCCTGAGCATTTATAGTGGTATTCAAAAAGAATACACTAATTAAAAAGAGCTTCCGTTTTAAGTTTTTTAAAAATAACATCATTCCTTTTTTAAAATTAAAAATTAAGTAATAAAATAATTTTACAGTTATATAAAAAAATGCTTCTATATGAATTAATTTACATAATTATATATTTATTTCACCCGTTGGGTGAAATTATCAAAAACGTCAGTTCGAGTGTTTTTTGCGTAATGAAATGAAGCGAAAAATGTATCGAGAACCGTTTTCTATTCAATATTTTCTTGTTCTCGATACAAATTTTCCGAAAAAGCTGTCGCGTTTTCTGAAAATTCACTCGAACTGACGAAAATTTAATATCCAAAAACAATTTCACCCAACGAGTATTTATTTCATAAGATACTAGTTAAAACTTATTATGACTTATGTGGTTAAAACCGACATTATTTATTCCGATTACTTACTCAAGTTCAAAAATTTTATCCATCACTATCCATTTTTCTCCTGGTTTAGAATTCGGGAGTGCTTTTTGAAATTTCCACATCAAGGTTTCCCATTCCTGAACTTTTAAATTTGCGGCATCTAATTTTGATTTTTTCTCAAATGAAAAATCCGAATTAGCTTCTATAATCATCATCAAACGATTTCCGATATTATAGATTTCAAGATTAATAATCCCTGAATCTTTAATACTTTGTAAAATCTCGGGCCAAACCTCCTGATGCAATCTTATGTATTCCTCAATTAAATTTGGATCCTCTTTCAAATCTAAAGTAAGACAGTATTTTTGCATAATTTATTTTCTATTTAAATTTTTATTTTTTTACAAGATTAAGAAATAGGAATGAAATATTGTCGGTTTTTTAAACTTATAAGTCCAATACGTTTTTATTTTACCTAGTGTCTTACTTAATAAGTATTATGGTTTTATAAAATAAACCCCATAAGACAAGGCAGTCGATTTTGTATGATAATAAATTTATTAGTACTTATAGTAAGCTTAAAACTTACTTATTTTGGAAATTCGAAAGCCAGATGCTTGATGTATTTTCGATTGTAAGTATACAAAACATGAACTTTACCATCGGTCGTTTGAATGATTGCTGGATAACTAAATTCGCCTTCCGCCTGGTTTTCGAGATCAAATAACTTTTGCCATTTTATTCCATCATTCGAATATTCGACATCCAAAACATTTCGACCATTGAACCAATCTTTTCCTTGTGGCAATGGATTATTGACCAATAAAAATGTTTTTTTGGCGAGAGTAACAGCATCAATTCCAGAATTAGAATTGACAACAGCAATACTATCTGTTTTTTTCCAACTTGTTCCATTGTCTTCTGACCAAGTTGCAATCAATTTATTGTGCTTACTTCTGGACAACATCTGAATTTCATTGGGAGAATGAACTAAAAATGTAGGTTGAATGATCTGAAATTCTTGCGGATTTTCGATAGCTGTTTTCTCCCAGGAATCAGTAGCTTCGATATATTTTTCTACATGAACATTCCATTTGTTATCTCCTATATTTTCAGTACTACTTCCGCATAAAATCACACCTGGAGTGGTCTCAATTGGCTTGTTTTTGATTGGGCCAAGAATGCCTTCTGGTAGGTATTTTGGAGTACTCCAACTAACTCCATTATCTTTCGAAATTACCATCGCACCAAACCATTCTCTTGGATTTTTTCCAACTTTATAAAACAAATATAAATTTTCGCTTTTACTCTTAAATAGCACTGGATTCCAGCAAGGCAAAGTATCTTTTTGGGTTATTAAAGGCGAAATAATAGGTTGTGGAATCGACCATTTTTTATCTTTATAAACTGATAAATAAATTCCAACATCTTTTGCACCTTCATATTTTCCACCAAACCATGCTGCCATTAGTTCGTTTGGATTAAACTCAACTAAAGTTGCCGCATGACTATTAGCTGTTACAGGCGGATTAGCTATAAAAGTATTTGTGACATTAACTGCTTTTGGCATTTTCTTTAATGAAACACAAGAAAGGCATCCAAAAACGAGTAGTGCTATGAAATATTTGAATTTTAAAATCATTGCGAATTGTGACTATTTATTTTACTTTTTACTTAATCCCAATTTGTGTCCTGCAATAGCATAATACAAAATCACGAGATAACACGGTAATAAAATCCAATATCCCTTTGTAGAAGCCGTTGCTGTAGCTAAGGCATCGTTCATTCCCTGAGCGATATATTCTGCTTTATTTGAGTCGACAAGTTTACCATACAATGGCGGAATTATTGCTCCTCCAGAAATAGCCATAATCAACAATGCCGAAGCAGTTTTAGTGAATTTCCCCAAACCTTTTAAAGTTAAAGGCCAAACAGCTGGCCAAACCAAAGCATTTGCGATACCCAATGCTGCTACAAATAATACTGAAGTAAATCCATCGGTAAAAACAATACAAAATGAGAATACGATTCCTAAAATAGCACTTCCTTTTAAAGCTAAAGTTTGCGTAATGTATTTAGGAATTAAGAACGCGCCTAAAGCATAAGTTGCTACCATAGCCATCAAAGTAAATGTGGTAAAAAACTTTGCATCGGCAACTGGAATACCTAATGAAATTCCGTATGCTATAATGGTATCTCCCGCAATAACCTCAACACCAACGTACATGAAAAGGGTAAATACTCCAAGCCATAAATGTGGAAATTGAAAAATACTCGTTTTAGTGGTATTGCCTTCTTTTGGTTCATCAATTGGTTCAGCTTCTACATCTGGTAATGGTGCTTTCCTTATTAATATTCCTAAAGTAAATAAAACCAAAGCCATTACCACATAAGGTGTTACGACACTATCAGCCATGGTGTCTAACAATGCTGCTTTTTCGGCAGCACTTACCACGTTTAGTTTTTCTTTGATTTCATCAATCCCTGATAAAAGTAATGCGCCAAAAATAAGCGAACCTAAAGCACCCGCCACTTTATTAGCAATTCCCATAATTGAAATTCGTTTTGCCGCGCTATCAATAGGACCTAAAATGGTAATGTATGGATTTGATGCCGTTTGTAATAAAGTCATTCCGGCTCCCTGAATAAAAATTCCCGTCAAAAACATCCAATAGGTTCTTGCTTCGGCTGCGGGTATAAAAACTAAAGCCCCAAATCCCATTATAAATAATCCTAAAGACATTCCTTTTTTATATCCAACTTTTGACAAAATATAAGAAGCGGGCAAGGCCATCACAACAAATGAAATATAAGATGCCGAAGCCACTAAAAGTGACTGTGCCGATGTTAATTCATTTATGGTTTTCATAAACGGAATTAACGCACCATTAATCCATGTTACAAATCCAAAAATAAAAAATAGTCCTGCTATAATTATAATTGGGATCAAGGTGGTGTTTTTTGTTTGAGAAGATGTTATATTACTTGGCATAAGTATTGATTTATTTTTTTAATAATTCCAGTTGTTGTCTTAAGTAAGTCGAAAGTTTTAAAGTCGTAAAATCAAAAGAGGCTTTATTGGCTTAAACAACTATAAGTTTCTATTTTAAACAACATTATATCGTTTTAAATACGATATTATATAGTTTTCACTACATAAATTAAACTCTTTATTTTCTAATTAAAAGCAGCTATTATTTAACTAATACTATCCAAAATAGCTTTAATTGTATCGCCATCAGAATGGACAATTATACGATCATCAAATAATTTTTGATTGTTCATGGACAGCTTTTCATCTGCTTTTTGATATCTTATTAAAGATGCTGAACAATGAATTTCTTTAAATTCCATATTTTTAAATAAGTGGGCATTCTCTTTAATGATTCCTCCTCCTGGAAGAATAATAATCTTATTTTTTGCTCTTTCTTTCAACACTTTTAAAAGTTTCATCCCTTCAAGAGCGGTCTGTTTTTTTCCTGAAGTCAACACTCTGGCTGCTCCAATTGTTATTAATTGTTCTAGGGCTTCAAAAGAATTTTCGATCCAATCAAAAGCTCGGTGAAAAGTAAATTCTAATGGTTTAGCCAATTTGATTAATTCCTGTGTTCTTACGATATCAATGGTGTTGTCAGGATTTAAAACACCCGATACAATTCCGTTGCAACCTAACTCTTTGCACATTTGAATATCTGTTTTCATGATAGTAAATTCTGCTTCAGAATAGGTGAAATTGCCACTTCTGGGACGTATCAACACACTCACTGGAATAGTTACTGCTGCTAACACATTTTTAAGCAATCCATAAGAAGGCGTAATTCCTCCAACTGCTAATTCTGAGCACAATTCTATTCGATGCGCTCCCGAATGCTGCGCATTTATTGCCGATTGATAAGACGAAGCACAAATTTCTAGTAGCATGTTTTTTAAATCAATTATCTATATTATCCAATTGACCAACTAATATCCCTGAAATGTTCCAGTGATTGGTACTTGAACCTTCATTTGCTCCTTGTTCTATTACAATTTCAATCAGATGATTCCCTTTTTGCAACTGAGACAAGGGAATAATATAGGGGGGTGTTAATGTTCCTGGACACCAATTTGAACGACTCAAATCACTTGAAGACAATCCATCAAGGAAATTTCCTGATGCAGGATTAGACAATCGATAGGTTGCGCAGTCCGTTCGCCAAGGAATAATTTTAAACACTTCTTCACCATTAATAAATATTTTATTCATCCTTGGTACAAATTCATCACCATTACCCCATCCACCATGACCAGTAGTAGTGTATAAAAGTTGAAGATTTTTAATATTTTCTTTTAATTCAAAATTTACTCTGAGTGTATCGTTAGCAAAAAGTCCTCCATAATTTTGTCCTGACATCTCCATAGTATTAACTGTTGAAAATAAAGGATTAATATATTTCACCGTAGTATTTAAATTTTTTCTTTCAATTGCTGGATGAACATCTAACTCAAGACTGACTGTATGTCCTCCAATATCATAATTACCTATAAAAACTCCAATCCAAATTTCATCTTCTTCTGTGGGAATAAGTGAAGTTACTTCTTGTTTATAAACAACTTCTTTAGCCCAATTATAATTATTTATCTTTCGCTTGCTATTATAGTAATCCACACCAAAGGGAGTGAAAAAACTGAGTATTTCTATTGCCGGAGCATAACTATTTTCTTTAACAATTCCTTGATATTCTTTTTTATTTTTATCTATATGAACGGGTAACTTATTCAGTCCATACAAATAAGCATCCAGTATGGTAGTTAAAACACCATCTTTTTTAGCAGGAATGACAAATACAGAGCCTGTTCTATCATAAGCATCTCCATTAGATTTTGTTATTAATTTTGCAAAAACAGCTTTACTGTTTTTCAAGGCAGGGGTAATTTTAATTTTTTTCAAAACAACACTTCCATTTGAAAAATGATATACTTTATCAGGAACAAGTTCGGCTTCTTTGGGAATTGTTCTTTTGGGATCAAAGTTAATATTTTCGTTTTCGAAAATACTAATTCTATCGTATCTGGACTTTATGATGATTTCTTCAAACTCGGATTGATTTACCACGAATGCATTGCCAATATCGGTATAAAGCGGTTTTGGATTTTTTACTTTAGTTATTGCATTGGCAACTAAGGTTTGATTTCCATTAAATACCATTTTCAAAACAAGGGCATTTTTATTAGGCAGATAATTACTATTAGGAGTTCCCTTAGGAATTGTTTTTTCAGTGTACCAAATATCTATTCTATTAGAAAAATAAGAAAAAGAAACATGCTCACAGTTATAGCCAAGTATTACGGCATTGTCTTCTTCTTTTTTTGGACTTGGTAAACTATCAAAAGGAGTTATTTTTTTATATATTTTATCTTCAAAAGCAATTGTGCTAATATTGATACTATTTTTCAAATCAATGTATTGCTGAGTTTTATCCGTTGATTTTGATAAAAAAACGAAGTGATTTTGAAAAAATATTTCTATAATGTTATTCGTTTTTTTTTCATTATAATGTTGTTCATAAATCACTTTATATACATCCGATTTATTTTGAGCTATTAAAAAAAAAGGAAAAAAAAACACTATCAACTTACAAATTCTAATCATTTAAAATTTAGTATTATTTCTATAAATAGTATAGAAAAGTTATTAAATAAATAGAGGTAAGTATTTTAAGCTTACCTCTATCTAAATTTATATATTAGTTAACGTCCCAAAATATTTTGGTGTTTAAGTTATCATTTGCCCTAACAGCATTATAATTAACTGTATTATAAACACTTTCTGATGTTGGATATGTCCAACGTGTAGGAGGATTTTTTCTTACACTACTTGTTTCGTCCTCACGGAATGGTAAAACAGGAAGTTTCAATCTTCGTTGTTCAGCCCAAGATTCATCAGCCTGCATAATATTGTAATGAATATACTTTTGAAAAGCAATCAATTCCAATTGATCAGCAGGTGTAACAGCTCCTGCAAAATTTATAGTTGCAATATAAGCATCAATTTCAGTAGTAGTAGGTTCTGTAGTTGGTTTCCAATTCAAAACATCTGCTCTATCACCTAATCTTACATAATATTCTACAGACTGTCTGATAGCTTTCTCAAAATAAGTTAGTGCGGTAGCACCATTACCATTTCTTGAATAGTACTCAGCAAGGATTAAGTTTACCTCAGCAGCATTAATTAATGTTCCTGGTAACCATTTGTTTCTACTAATTACCGAACGATTGTAAATCGCAATTTTACCGTCATTTATCAATTGAGTTTGAGTTCCAGATGGTAACATTGGATCCAGTCCCTCATAAGTAGGAGATACTACCTCTACACCATCTACTATACGTGTTCCCTTTTCAAACAACCAAGATTGACGAGGGTCATTATTAGTATTCATATGATCAATCATTGGTTTTGGAGCAATGTTATTATAATCATCTTCTAAAGCTCTAATAAACCCATCTGTATCTAAATCTCCACTCTGAGTATATACTCTAAACGCAATATTTTCAGAATTTTCATCTACAATTTTTGCATCAGTAATAATTTCTGCCATTTCAGTATTGGCTCTTGTTGCAAAAGCAGGAACTGCAGAAAGTCTGTTTAACATTTTTAAGCGTAAAGAATTGGTATAGTTGATCCAACTCGTTAAGTTTCCTTTATTGATTAAATCCTGATTTTTGAAATCTAATGCAACACCATTAGATAAAGTAATTGAATTTAACTCAGCTGAGAAAGCTTTCAATTGATCCAACATCATAGTATATAGTTCCGTTTGATTATCATACTTTGCCAAGGCAAGAGCATAATTCCCGCCTGTTGAACTAATTTTTCCAGCCTCAGAAAAAGGAATATCTCCAAAGTTATCAATCATTTTTTGAGTATGATCATATAGGTAAATCGTTGAAGTGATTGTATAAATTCTATTTTCTGCTTGCATAGTAACAGGCAAAGAAGCCATCACTTTTTCTAACTCTCTATATTGAGCTATAAATTTGTAAAACCTATCCCACCTATTAACTGGTGCTGCTCCAGGAACATAGCTACCAGATGTATTTAAAAACCCATGCCCCTGTGTGTACGAAAGAGAAGTAGATCTCAGAACTGTATAATAATTCCAATAGGAAGGGATTACATCCTCGAAGTTAATTTTCATGAATCCAGCAAACTGTTTAGGCACAGTTGTTGTTTCAATGGTAGACGGATTTGGATACGCTTCTGCAAAATCATCTTTCGAGCACGAGCTCAAAAAAACAGCTGCCGTTGTTAAGGATATATATAATAATTTTCTCATTTTATATTTTTTTTTAAAATTATGAATTATGTAATTAAAAAGATGCTCTCAACATACATCCAATACTTCTAGTAGCTGGATTCGTACCTGCATTGTTTATGTTTTGAGACCATTTAGAACCAGCAGTAGTAGCCTCAGGATCCATGTCTTTAATTGATCTATAGATAAAGAATAAATTACGTCCGTAAGCAGACAAAGTGAATTTAGTGGCACCTATTTTGCTAGCCCAAGTACTTGGTAAATTATAAGATAACGATATTTCCCTCATTTTTATGTAGTTGTTTTTCTGAATATACAATTCATAACGTGAGTTACTGTATTGAGGACCTCCCCAATTATAAGTCGTATTATAGTACCCTGCCTGAGAAATAATATTAGAATTTGTAGAACCATCTGCAGTTACACCATCCATTAACATACCGTCACGGTATAATGTTTCACCGTTTGGACCACTAGTAGCACTATTAGGAACCTGAACTCCTTGAACTCGTGAACCATTTGCATCAAATACATTATAATATGTTAGACCTCCACGCTCATTTGTACTATAGTTCAAAGTTTCTTCTGTTAAACCTCTAGATTTCATCCAGTTAACACCTGTAGGCATTAAATAACCTCCATAAGAATAATCAATATTAACATCTAGAGTTAAATTTTTATATGCGAATGAATTTAATAAACCTCCCACACCTTTAGGCATAGCGGTACCATATTTTTCCCATTTATCTCCATCAATCATATAAAACCCATTAGCATTAACCATTTTATTACCATCTTCATCTGTTCTTACAGGATGCGCATAAATACCTCCCATAGGATCACCTACTACTGATTTTAATTGAGCAGCAGCACCATCATAATCAGCATGTAATAATTCTGATGCACCGTTAGCCAATTTCACTACTTTATTTATATTTTTTGACCAGTTCAAAGTAGCATCCCAAGAAAAAGAAGCTGTTTTTATAGGGGTTCCAGTCAATGCTATTTCAAATCCTTGATTACTCAACTCTCCAACATTTGCTAAAATTGATGATGCTCCTGTTGTTGGTGCTAAAGTCAAATCTAAAATTTGATCCTTAACTGTTGCATTATAATATGAAAAATCTAATCCCAATCGTCTGTTAAGGAATTTAGTTTCAAAACCTAATTCGTATTCATTTTTCATCTCAGGTTTAATGGTTTGATTACCATACTTATCCATCGAAGTGGTAATTAAAACTGGAGTTCCTGTCCCTTGAATACCCAGTGAGGTTTGATTGAAAGCTACATTGGCCTTATATAGTTCCGGGTAGTTACCTACAATTCCCCAAGAGGCACGTAATTTTGCATAACTGATTACTTCTGGCAAAATAAACGCATCTGACAATACGAATGATGAGTTCACAGAAGGATATGTAAAAGAATTATTATTAGGATTCATAGTAGAAGTACGATCTCTCCTTAATGTTCCTTCAAGGAATAGGTAGTTTTTATAGTTACCATTCACTGTTCCAAATAAAGCGTCTTTAACAACTTCATATCTTGAACTACTACTCAATGGAATGTTTACGGAAGAAAACATATCATACCAACCTTCAACACTCAATCCACCATCAGTGAATCTTGCTAAAGTAGAACCCGTTTCTTTTGTTGCAGTATAACCAGCTGTAGCACCAAACTCAAAAGATTCATTAATTTTTTTGTTATAAATTAACATTACATCTCCATAAAGAATATTGTAGTCTTTAGCATCCATTTGGTAAGAACCAGAGCCAAATCCATAAACCAAAGGTCTTTCAACTGGATTTCTTGTTTCAACATTTACTGAAGTTAAATCTGTAGAAGCACGACCACGTAATTTTAAATCTGAATAAATAGTGAATGTTTCAGTAACACTAGCAATCAAACGGTTTGTGATTTCGTCTTGTTGATTTGCATTGGTATTCCAAAAATAATCACCAAGATCCGTTTTAAAACCATTACGAATAATATTTTCATCTGGAGTCAAACTTTGATTAGTACCTGTAACATATTTATATCCTAAACTAGTCTTGTATTTAGCTCTGTACCAATCACCATTTTCAAACGGACTAAGCATACCTGTAAAGTTATTGATTAATCGATCCATACCAAAAGCTCGGTTATGAACATTTTGATTCATATAGCTCACAATTACATCCGTTTTTAATTTTTCGCTGGTTTTAAATGATGCATTAAGGTTAAGTGTATTTTTTTTATTCATATTACCCATACTCAAACCTTTTGACTCATTATGTGTATAAGAAAAACGAATACTACTATTGTCTGTATTATTAGAAAGCGCAACATTTGTTACACCATCCCATGAATTTTGGAACAAATTTTTATAACCATCTTTTTGAGCAGAATATGGACGAACAACACCATCCCAAGACATTATAGGTTGACCATCAAACCACGCACCAAAGTTAGAAGTTCCTGGTTGAACACCTCTAGTTTCTCTTATATTATCGCCATCTGTATCGTAGTAAGCAAAACCGTCTGGATAATTATTAAATGATGCCGTAGAATAAGAAGGATTTGCGTAACCAATACCTCTTTCATATTGAAATCTTGGCAAGTATGCAATTTTGTTACTTGCATAACTAGTACTAAAATCTACACCCAAGCCTTTTTTCCCTTTACCCGATTTAGATGTAATCAACACAACCCCGTTTACTGCTTCAGAACCATACAATGCAGCAGCCGAAGCCCCTTTAAGAATAGAGATGCTCTCAATATCTTCAGGATTAATATCTGCCAAACCATTACTTCTTATTCGCTGATCAGCCCAGTAATCATTATTTTTAGCCTCTCCGTCACGAATCGGAACACCATCTAAAACAATAAGTGGTTGATTTTTACCCGTAATAGAGTTAATCCCACGAATTTGGATATTAATATTTCCTGCACCACCAGGTGTAGAAGTTATACGAACTCCCGGTGCTTTACCATACATAGCATTAGCTATAGTAGGTGAGCCTGTCTTAACGAGGGCTTCAGACTTTATTACACTAGTTGCATACCCTAGAGCCTTTTTCTCTTTAGATTGACCAAGGGCTGTAACAACAACTTCTCCCAATTGATTTGAATCTTCAGTTAAGGACATATTTACAGTAGTTGAATTCCCTACAACTATTTCTTTAGATACCGATCCTATAAAGGAGAATACCAAAGTGGCTGATTGATTGGGAACACTAATACTGTACTTTCCATCCATATCCGTTGATACACCATTTGTTGTTCCTTTGACAACGATGTTTGCTCCTGGCAGTGGAATACCGCTTTTAGCATCTGTAACTGTCCCCTTTACCGTGATTTGAGCTTGAGCAAGTTGAAACCCGAACAAGCAAAACACAAACAGTAGTTTTAATACATTTTTAATCATAATCTGGTTTTTAGTTATTAATTTGTCTTTTATCGAATTAACCTCGAGGTTAATACTTTGTTAAATTTATCATTATAAATTGTTATAGAAATATAATTTCGACCAATGACATATTTACAAAGGTGTTTGTTAATTTTATTGTTTTTTTTCTACAAAAAACAGATAAACACCTATAATCATTAGACATACACTACATACCATCATTATTCCACAATATAAAAGAAGTTATTATAAACGAAAAAACATTAACCTTTTGTTAAAGATTAATGTTTATCGTTTTATTATTAAAAAAAGGATTTTATTTTTTTAATAAAACCAATTAATTGGAGTTTAATTCACAACTTTGAAATTTGTTTTTAGTAAATCTGTTGCATTTCCTCCTACCATCACTTCAAAATCACCTGCTTCTACTACATTTTTCATTTCTCGGTTCCAAATAGCCAATTCGTCAGGAGTTAAAGTAAATTCTACTTTTTTTGTTTCTCCTTTTTTGATATTTAACCTTTTAAAACCTTTTAATGTTTTTTTAGGTGTTGTTGCTGAACTGTACACATCATTAATATAGAGTTGTACTACTTCGTCTCCATCAAAATTTCCTGTGTTTTTCACATCCACACTTACTTTTAAACTACCGTCAGCCTTAATTTCTTGAGTACTTAAAGTTAGATTTGAATATTCAAAAGTGGTATAACTCAAGCCATATCCAAAAGTATACAATGGATTTTCGCTTTCAGAAACATATCTGTGTATCGCAGATGGTTTTTGGTTGTAATAAATAGGCAATTGCCCCACCGATTTTGGGAAAGTAATTGGTAATCTTCCTCCGGGATTGTAATCACCAAATAGAACATCAGCTACTGCTTTTCCTCCTGCTTCACCTGGAAACCAAGCTTCTACAATGGCAGGAATATGTTCATCAATCCAATTTATAGAAAGCGGACGACCATTTAACAACACACAAACCACAGGAGTTCCCGTTTTTTGAATCGCCTCGATTAATTCCTGTTGCATTCCGTGTAAATCTAAAGAAGCCACATCTCTGTTTTCTTCTACCAATTCATTAGATTCTCCTAAAACCACAACAGCAACATCGGCTTTTTTAGCAATATCAATTGCGGGTTGAAAATTTACTTTTTCCAAGTTCCAACGCAAGTGCGCTCTGGCTCCCCAGCCGCCTTCCCACATTTCGATGCGGACTTTGTATTTTTTTCCTGCCTCAATATTTTTTGGAGTAGTAACAATACTCGTTGCTCCTTTGGTCCAGTTGTCAATAACCAATTGATCGTCAATCCACATTCTGATTCCATCATCAGAACTTAGACCTAACCAACCGTCAAATGATTTTTCAGATTGAATGTAACCTGTCCAGCGAATGGAAAAATCATCATCATTCACCCCAACACCCGGATTCCAAGGCCAATCGAATTCTAATTGACTATCAATACGTGTCAATGCTGGTGTTCCTTCTACATTTCTGTTATTGAAATATTCTCCTTTCAATCCGTTTTGAGATCCATCTGGAGTAAATAAATATTTAGACGGAATAATTTGTCCTTTTACAATTAAAGGAACGCCTTCTTCATAAAGTACATTGGTATTTTTACCCACCACTTGCTGAATTCCTTCCAAAACTGTAGTTCCAACTTTATTTTTAACTGAATATCCTCCCAATCTTGACGCATCGGCATTTGGCCCAATAACTGCAATGGTTTGAATGTCTTTTTTTAGGGGTAAAAGATTGTTTTCATTTTTCAATAAAACCATCGATTTATGTCCCGCTTCAAGAGCGATATCCTGATTTTCTTTGGTATGAAAACGCTCTTTGATTAAATTTTTGTCAGTATATGGATTTTCGAATAAACCTAACATAAACTTCAATCTTAAAACGCCACCCGCCGCACGATCAATTTGCTCCATGGTCAATTTCTTTTCATTTACCAATTCAATCAGACTTTGTTGCCAAAACTCATTTGTAAAATCATAAAACTGCATATCCACTCCTGCAGCAACTGCTTCACGGATGCTTTCTTTAGGGGAACTGGTAACATAATGTGTCGTTTGAAGGTATTTAATAGCTCCTAAATCTGAAACCACAATTCCCTTGAACCCCCATTCTTTTCGTAAAACATCAGTCAACAACCATTGATTAGCAGCACAAGGAATTCCGTCTAATTCAGAATAAGCACACATAGTTCCTAGCGCTCCACCTTTTGTAAATGCTTTTTGAAAAGAAGGCAAATGATCTTCACGAGCTGAACGTTCACCCACTAAAATAGGAGAAGAATTTCCTCCCGCTTGTGGAATTCCGTGAACAGCAAAGTGTTTCGGTTCCGCAATAATCGAACGATCTGAAGTTAAATCATCGCCTTGCATTCCTTTAATCATGGCCAAACCAATTTCACTATTCAAGTAAGCATCTTCTCCAAAAGTCTCCGCAACCCTTCCCCAACGTGGCTCACGACCTAAATCTAAATTGGGACCTAAACCAAAATGAACACCATGTGCTCTGGCTTCGGTAGCAATTACTTTTCCCACCTTATCCATTAAATTAGTATCCCAGGTAGCTCCTAAACCAATATTCATTGGGAAAGCGGTACTTCCATCGTCTAAATAACCATGAAGCATCTCGCACATAATCAACGCTGGAATTCCCCAACGGTTGTTTTTAATGACTTCTTTCTGCAAATCATTAATCATTTTTGCTGAACGAGGATAAACGTCATGAATGGCTCCTATTCCTAATTTTCCAATTTTAGCATTGGATTTTATTTTAGAAAAATCTTCTTTTTCTTTAAAAAATTCGCCTTTGTACATATCCATTTGGCGTACTTTTTCTTCCAGACTCATTCGGCTCAACAAGTCTTTTACTCTTGCTTCAACTTCTAATTTGGAATCTTGATAAGGTAGTTTTTTTTGAGTAAATCCTTGGTTCAAAAAACCAAAGAATACCACCAAAGCAATTGTTATTTTTTTCATTTTAATTTATGTTTTTTAATTAAAAAATAGGTTGGTATTTTATAAATAGCTGAAACCCATTTCTATTGATAGAATTCAATTTTACCGCAAATTCGCAAATTTTCAGTAATTATCGCTTTTTAAAAAATTTGCGAATTTGCGGTTAATTTTTCTAAACTTAATTTTGAATCACTTTCAACATTGTTCCATTCACAAAATCATCATGCGAAATAAAATAGCTATGTATTGTTTTTCCGTCTAATTGAATTTGCTTGATTTTGCCATCATTATTGACTTCTCTTTCAATTACAATATTTTCTTTTTTGTAATAATTAGCATCTAATTTGATGGTAATTTTATCGAACATTGGCGTTGTAATCGTGTAAACAGGTTCTCCCGGTGCAATTGGATAAATTCCCATCATCGAATACACCAACCAAGCCGACATAGTTCCTGTATCATCATTTCCAGGTAATCCTTTGGGACTATTTTGAAAATATTCTTGAACTAGTCTTTTTACATTTTCCTGCGCTTTCCCTTCTTCTCCTTTTATGTAATTAAACAAATACGGATTGGCTATGTCGGGTTCGTTGGCCATGTCAAATTGCTTGCTATCAAACACTTTCTGCAATTGAGTAGCAAAGGCTTTATCGCCTCCCATCAATTTTTTTAAGCCATTGATATCATGCAACACCATAAAGGCATATTGCCAAGCATTTCCTTCGATAAACCCCACATTTTCTTCAAAATTGGCTCCCGAATTTGGATCAAATGGCTCGTACCATTTTCCATTGGCTAATCGTGGACGTAAAAGTTTTAAATTTTTATCGAATAATTTTCGATAAGACAAAGAGCGATTTTTAAATCGATTGGCATCGTTTGTTTTTCCTAGGGCTTTCGCCAAAAGTGAAATCGCATAATCCGAAGCATTGTATTCTTGCGTGGTAGAAACAGGTCCTTTTTCGCTAGTAGTCACATAACCTTTTTCAATATAATCTTTTAGTCCGTTTCGCAACGGATTATTCTCGATTTGGTCGGCTCCTTTCAACATCGCTTTGTAGGCTTTTTGCACATCAAAATCACGGATTCCTTTTAGATATGTATCTGCAATTACAATACTTGCCGGATCGCCCACCATAGTAAACGTTTCAGTCGAATTCAATTCCCATTTAGGCAACCAGCCGTTTTCATCGTACATTTCGAGCATACTTTTTACCATATCCGATTGCTGTTTGGGATACACCAAAGACATCAATTGGTGCAAATTTCTATACGTATCCCAAAGTGAAAAAACCGTGTAACGAGTGCCATCCGTTTTACCTATCTTACTTCTTTTAATTTCAGGATACTCTCCGTTATAATCATTTAAGGTATTTGGATGAATCAAAGTGTGATACAATGCGGTATAAAAAATAGTTTTATCGTCTTTTGAACCTCCTTCGACTAGAATTTTAGAAAGTTCGCTATTCCATTCGTCATAGGTTTCTTTATAAACCGCATCAAAAGATTTATTTCCTGTTTCTTTTTCTAAGTTTTCACGAGCATTTTCGATACTTACATACGAAATTCCTATTTTAACTTCAACTTTTTCTTCCTTATCAAATTGATACGTAAAATAGGTTCCAATGCTATCTCCAACTACCGTTTTAATGGTATTTTCCATCATTCGGGTTTTGCCATTATAGCCCATCCATTGCGCTTCCACTCCGTTGTATTGGGCAGGTTTTTTCCAAACGCCAAAATTAGCTGCTGGTTTCGAAAATTTCGCTACAAAATACACCGGATACGCCTCTTCTGGACTGTTGTAACAAAACGAACCCACGCTTCGCATTCCTTCAATTTCTGTCGGCGACACCACTTTTAGCATACCTCCTTCTTCATTGGTTAAACCAACACCAAGATTCAGCAAAATATTGGATTGCCCTTTCGGGAAAGTGAATCTGCTCACTCCCACTCGTTTGGAAGCCGTAAATTCTCCTTTAACTTTGTATTTATCAATATTTACACTGTAATAGGCCGTTTTGGCAATTTCGTTAGAATAAGTAGAACCGTATTTTAAGTGATTGGTTTCAACAGTTCCTGTAGTTGGCATCAGCAAAATAACACCTAATTCCGGACAACCTACTCCGCTTAAATTGACCTGACTGAATCCTGTTAGAAATGTATTTTCATTCACATACGGATTCGACAGCCACTGACTGTCTTTTTCTAAAGGTCGGTTTTGAGGTCCGGAAACATTAAACGGACTAATACTAGCCGTTCCTCTTGGTGCAATTGGCCCAGGAAAAGCAGCTCCAAAATTGGAAGTTCCAATAAACGGATTGACAAAATCGGCTGGCTGCTGTGCCAAAATAGCTGCGCTAAAAAACAGCATGTAAAAAAAACATGCTGTTTGTAATGTTATCCTTTTATATAAAACCATAATTTAATTTTATCTGTTAATTGCTTCAATTTTTAAAGTCCAAGCTTCTTTTGATGGTAAATTATTTCTTAAACTTTCTGGAATTACGACTTTAAATCCTTTGTCTAATTTAGTCCATTTTAAGGATGTTTTAGAACCTAACATCGTAATTTTGCTTCCTTTTTTTGGACTAATAGAATTGACAACCACTTCAGATGGAATGGTGTTTTCCCCTTCTTTAGCCAAATAAAATAAAAATACATTTCCAGCCTTGTTTTGAGTCATACAAATATTATTTTCTTTGTAGGGTGCAATAGGTTTAGTGTTATAAATTGCGATATTATTTACTTTCATCCAATTGCCATAAGCGGCTAATAAATCATAAGCGCCTTGCTGCCATTCTCCGTCAGGTCCTGGTGCTACGTTTAGTAACAAATTCCCACCTTTGGCAACCACATCAATCAACATGTGAATTCCTTGTCTTCCTGTTAAATATTTAGCATCTGGAGTGTAAGACCATCCACCACCTGAAGTAATACAAGATTCCCAAGGATAAGGCAAAGTTTTCTCTGGAACACGGTTTTCAGGAGTTAAGTAATTTTGGTTTTTTCCGTGAACTGCTCTATCAACTACAATCAATCCAGGTTGTTTTTGACGTGCTTTTACCACCAATTCATCCATTTTAATGTCTTGATCTACTACTCTGTGTTTGATAAATCCGTTACCTGATTCGTTTTCAGCAAACTTTTGAGTATATCCTTTTTTAACATCCTCTTTATCGGTTTTAGCAACCCAACCACCATCTAACCATAAAATATCAATTTTACCGTAATCAGTTAATAACTCTAAAATTTGGTTGTGTGTAAAATCAACGTATTTCTGCCATTTTTCAGGATATGCCGCTGGATCATAATTTACATTTCTATCGAAAGGAGGAAAATAAGGATCCCAATAATTTTCGTTATGCCAGTCTGGTTTAGAAAAATAAGCTCCTGTAGAAATATTTTCTTTTCTAAAAGCATTAAAAACTTCTTTTGCAATGTTGGCTTTTGGATTAGTACTAAAATCACAACCCGCATCAGTTACTTTATAATCCGAATATTTCGTATCATACATATTAAAACCATCATGGTGTTTTGTGGTAAAAACCATGTATTTCATTCCGGCATATTTAGCCGCTTTGGCCCATTTTGCAGGATCAAATTTTACGGGATTAAATGATTCTCTCAAATTTTCATAATCCTTTACATAATCATTATAGTTTGATGGATTGCTTCCTTTTTTGCGTTCGCACCAACCATAATCCTCTGGACAAATCGACCAGGATTCCACAATTCCCCATTGACTGTAGGTTCCCCAATGCATTAACAGACCAAACTTTTTTCCTTGCCATTCATCCAAGTTCTTAAGTACTAATGGATCTGTTTCAGGCACATATCTTTCGTCTTCATAAATGGCTTGTGAAAATAGTTGTGCCGAAAATAATAAGGCTATTATTGCTATTCTTTTTTTCATTTTCCTGTTTTTATTATAAATTATTTTTATTTAATTGCTCATTTAAAATGGTTTCAATAATTAAATATCCGGTTATCTTAAGATGTATGGTTAGCCAAAATTTGGTGATTAATAGATTCGTAAACCCATTTTTCGTTCATCAATTCCCGTTTTAATTATTATAATTTTGATTTTGAAATCGCTAAAATTAAACCAATCTAGTGAGTGCAAAACTGCCATTTTTTAATTTTCTGGTTTTCTCAATTGTTCTAGAATCGGCTCATTAGTAAAAGTGATGTGAGTTTGTGGCTTTTCATTGAGTTGATCATAAATAACAATACTATTTTGCCCCGATTTCAACCAACAACCTGGTACATATAGCGTTTGTTGTGGTCCTACTTTCCAATATCTTCCAAGATTATGTCCATTGACAAATACAATTCCCTTTCCCCACTCTGACATATCAAGAAATGTGTCGGCTGGTTTCTCTATTGTTACTGTAGATTCATACAAAACAGGTCGTCCAATTTTTATCGTTTCATTTTTAACGAATGGGACTTCATTCATTGGCATTTTATACATTTCCCATCCACCACTAATTTCATAATCATTTATTAAAATTGGAGAAATAATTCCTTTGGTGTTGTGTACTATTTCTGCTCCGTAGTTGATACGTCCCATATTTTCGACTAGGATTTCCAAAATACCACTAAAAGGTATAGTAACAGCCAATTCATATTTATTAAAAACCCTGTTTAATTCACCAACGTTTACTCCATTCACATAAACTGTAGCAAAGTCTCTCAATCCTTCTATTTTTAATATGCCTGATATGGGTTGAGTAAATCGTTTTCGATACAAAACATATCCATTTCCCTGACCTAATTTTTCAAATGTTAAAGGTTGGTCACTCACAATTGCTTTTTGTTTTTTTATCCAACTTAAAACATCCATACTAGCTTTTACAACTTGATTGGGATATTTTGTAACTGGAATTTTCTCAGGAATCGGTGCTAATTTTGTTTTGGTGTGCTTTTGCATTATTTCGCGTATTGCCATAAATTTTGATGTTGGCCAACCTGCTTCGCTAATAGGTGCATCATAATCATAACTTGTAATATCGGGCTGAATATCGCTTTCTTCATTATAATTTGCTCCAGAGGTAAATCCAAAATTAGTACCACCATGTACCATATAATAATTAAAAGAAACTCCTGCATTAAGGTAGTTTTTGGTTTGGCTTGCAATCTCATCGCTTCCTATTTTAACAAATGGTTCTGCCCAATGATCGAGCCAGCCCGAATAAAACTCCGCAACCATATAAGGGCCTTGACCCTTATTGTATTTATTAACCTGTTTCTTTAAATTATCAATATTTGTTTCGCCATTGGCAGTCGGTAAAACGCCATCCACAGCTCCATCTTCAAATAACCAAGTTCCATCCGAGGTAAAAAAAGGGGCTTGAAAACCAGTATCTTTGAGCAAATTATAAATAGCCATTTTATAGTCTTTATGATCGCTAGATTTAATATCCGTTCTTTGTGAAACATAAGATCCAAATTCGTTTTCAACCTGAACCATAATAATGGGTCCACCCTGACTTGCAAAAAGTCCTTTAACCTCTGCATACAAATGTTCAAGATAAGTTTTACAAGCCTCTAAAAAAGCTTTATTGTTTGTACGAATCACTAAATCAGGATTGTTTTGTAACCACCAAGGGTATCCACCAAATTCCCACTCACCGCAAGCGTATGGTCCTGGTCTAAGGATTACATATAAACCTTCACTTTTTGCTATGCGAATAAACTCGGCTAAATCCTTATTGCCCGTTTTAAAATCCCATACTCCCGGTTCTATTTCGTGATAATTCCAAAACACATAAGTAGCAACAGTATTCATCCCCATAGCTTTGAGCATTTGTAATCTGTGCCTCCAGTACTCTCTAGGAATACGTTCATAGTGCATTTCTCCTGAATGTATTTTTATAATTTTACCGTCTTGACGAAATTCTCCATCAGAAATAGTAAATACTTTTGACTGCCCTAGAATACTATAGGGTAATAAACAAATTAATAAAATTCCGAACCTAAATAAAAACTGCTTCATTTTTTTCATTTTTAAAATACTGTTACATCATATTAACTTATACCTATGATTTATGTTTTACGCTTATTAATTTTTAAATTCATTATTACTTAAAGAATAAGGAACATTTTCATTTTTACTTCCCCAGTATTTATTTGGCCTTTTATCTACATTGAATTCTAATCTTCCTCCTTTTTGAATTACATCAAATTTTATAAAACTATTAAAATAGGCATCCCCATTTAAAGTAGCAGACTGTATGTATAAATTATCTTTAGAATTGTTTTTAGCATCAATTTGAAACTTCTTTCCGTTTTCTAAATAAAGAGTTACTTTTTTAAATAAAGGACTTCCTATTACATACTGATCAACACCTGAAGTAACAGGATAAAATCCTAGCGAACTAAAAACATACCAAGCAGAAGTTTGTCCATTGTCCTCATCACCACAGTAACCATCTGGTGTTGCAGCATATAATTTAGTAAGAACTTCTCTTATTTTTTTTTGTGCTTTATAGGGTTGATTGGCATAATTATATAGATAAATCATGTGTTGAATGGGTTGATTACCATGAGCATAATTCCCCATATTCGCGACTTGCATTTCACGAATTTCATGAATCGTTTGTCCATAATAAGAATCGTCAAAAGAGGGTGGCATCTGAAAAACTTCATCAAGTTTTGAGGCAAATTTTTCTTTTCCTCCCATCAAATCTATTAACCCTTGAATATCATGAAATACCGACCATGTGTAGTGCAAACTATTTCCTTCGGTAAACGCATCTCCCCATTTTAAAGGATTAAAAGGAGTTTGAAAATCTCCTTCTTTGTTTTTACCTCTCATTAAGTTTACTGAAGGATCAAATACATTTTTATAATTTAACGATTTCTTGAAATAGGTATCTGCAATGTTTGTCTTGCCTAACTTTTGTGCCATTTTAGCAATGGTAAAATCTGCAAAAGCATATTCTAGTGTTCGAGCGACATTTTCATTTATACCAACGTTGTAAGGAACATACCCCAAAGTATTATAATATCCTAAACCTTCACGACCAACAGATTTGACAGGTCTACCTTCTTCGATTGTTGCGTTTTTTAACATTGCCTCAAATAGCAGTTCAGTATCCTTATTTTGAACCCCTTTTAAAAAAGCATCGGCTATAATTGGTGCAGAATTGGATCCGACCATACAATCTCTATGACCCGGGCTTGCCCATTCTGGTAACCAACCTGACTCTTTGTAAGTATTAGCGAGTCCTTCCAAAATATGACCATTCATATCAGGATACATCATATTAAAAAAAGGAAAAACAGCTCTAAAAGTGTCCCAAAATCCATTATCTGTAAACATATAACCTGAATTTACTTTGCCATTGTAAGGGCTATAATGTACTACTGCATTATTTTTATCATATTCATAAAACTTTCTAGGGAATAACAACACACGGTATAAACTTGAATAAAATGTTCTGACATGATCTATATTGTCGTCTTCCACTTGAATTCTACTTAATTCTTTTTCCCAAGCTTGTTTTGCCTTCTCTTTAGTTTCTTCAAAAGTATCCTTACCTATTTCTTTACTCAAGTTAAGTTGAGCCTGATCTAAACTTATAAAGGATGAAGCTACTTTTACATGCACAACTTCCCCTTTTTTAGTTTTAAAACCAATGATTGCTCCTACATGCTCACCTTTACTTTCCGTAGCATTAGTAAGTATTTTCCATCCATCTGTCCAAGTATGGTTTATCTCAAAATCTTTATCAAACTCGGCCACAAAATAGTTATGGAAATTTTCTGGAACACCTCCACTATTATTGCGACAATACCCTATTATTTTGCGCTCACTCGGAATAATTTTGACCATAGAGCCTTTAAAAAAGGCATCCAGCATAATATAGGAGGTGTTAGATTCTGGAAAAGTAAATTTAAAATGAGCCGCTCTTTCTGTTGGAGAAACCTCTGCTGTTACATCGTAATCAGCCAAATAAACTGAATAATAATACGGTTTAGCCGTTTCTGCTTTATGCGAAAACCAAGATTCCCGATCATCTTCTTGAAATTTCAAATTTCCAGTTACAGCCATCAACGAGAAAGCGGCATAATCATTAATCCAAGGACTTGGTTGGTGTGTTTGTTTAATTCCTCTAATTTTTTTATCATGGTATTTATAAGTCCAACCATCTCCCATTTTGGCAGTCATTGGAGACCAAAAATTCATTGCCCAAGGAGTAGCAATTACGGGATAGGTGTTACCGTTAGATATACTATAATCGGAGTCAGTTCCCATTAAGGGATTAACATAATCTACTAAACTTTGTTTTTCTTGACTAATTAGTTCTTGATTTGCGGATAGACATAATACAAAACCAACTACAATAAATTCCCTTATTTTATCTCTTACTTTCAACTCTTTATATTTTAAATTAATTATATCAATTTAATTGCTTTCAATGACTTGTCCTTTTTCCCTATATAAATCAACTGTTCCATTTAATTGTATGGCTATTACAGTAACTTCATCGTCTTGTACTTCTTCAGGTAAATCAATATATAACAAGCCTGGAACTTCACTCCAATACTGTTTACCAACCACATTATAATTTAATTTCGTTCCATTACCTACAACCCAAATTCGATTGACTTGATTTTTTAAACCTTTAATCAACAAAGAACCATTTGGTTTATTATCTACATATAAATACAAAATTGTTCTATCCTTAGATAATGCAGTATATCCATTAAAATGACCATGAGAAATACCTGCTCTAGTCCCATAAATAGCTGATTCATGCTTGTTTGTCCATCGCCCTAAATCTTTTAAAATTGCTACTTGTTCTTCAGGAATAGTGCCATCGGGTTTAGGTCCTATATCCAAAAGTAAATTTCCTCCCATACTAATACAATCAACCAAAATTCTAATCAATTGATTTACACTTTTATAATTCTTATCATTAGGTTGGTATCCCCAAGAATTATTGATAGTCATACACAACTCCCAATAATCGTTTTCTGGCTTCGTTACGGGAACTCCTTGTTCTGGTGTTTCATAATCTCCATAACCTTGCAATCTAGAATTGATAATGGTTGTAGGTTTTTTTTCTAATAATAATTTTCTTATTTCTTTAGCTTTCCATTGCTCTGCTGATTGTTCCCAGTCACCATCAAACCAATATAAATCTGGATTAAATTGGGTTAACTCCCCTAATTGTCCAAAATTAAATTTGGTAAAAGCATCCCATTTTTCACTGTCATTTTCATATTTTTTCTCCTTTCTAGTAAAAATGGGATAATTAGGATTTGACCAATCTAATAAAGAATAATACAAACCTACTTTTAAATTTTCTTTACGAGCAGCATTGACAAAAGGCGTAATTAAATCTCTTTTTGCTTTCGTTTTCTTAATCACATTAAGATCGCTAAACTTAGTATCCCAAAGTGCCACTCCATCATGATGTTTTGTTGTAATTACCGTATATTTTGCTCCAGTTTCCTTTATCAATTTTGCCCAATATTCAGGATCATAATTTTTAGCAGTAAATCCATCTAATTGTTTCATATAATCAGGATAGGAAATGTAATCATTATAAAACGACCAAGATTCATCTATACCATTTACAGCATAGATTCCCCAATGAATAAAAATCCCCAATTTAGCATCTTTAAACCATTCTAGTCGCTGTTCTTTTGACAATTCCTTAGCTTGACCAATGATTTGATTTTGAGTAAATAAAAACAAAATCAATATGATTTTTAAGTATTTCATATATTAATCTATTAAAATTTCGTCAAAAAACAGAAAAGAACTATCTCCTTTTGGGCTTTTCTTTAAATTAGTCGCTATTACTTTTACAAACCTTGTAATAGTTTTTTCGAAACTAATTTTAAAATTTTTTAATTCTGATTTGGAGTTGGTCGCAAACGGATGTGTTATTTCCCCAACTTTTTTATAAGTTTTGCCATCCGTAGAAATAAAAACTTTTATCTCTGTTGGAAAATAAATCCCCGAACCTTGATTCTCTAAAGAACCTAATATCACTTGATCAATTGCTTGCATTTTCTCTAAATCAATAACTACTTCCATATCATCCTCCAACCAAGCTTGCCATTGTCCATCATGAAAATTTTTGCTCCCTCTGATGATATTAGCCAAACTTAAGTTACCATCTCCTTTGTAATTTTTATTGTAAGGTGTTTTAAATGTTAATTGATGTCCTACTGCATTATGAAATTGAATACTATCCGTAAAAACTTTACCTACTGGTTTATCATTTTTGAACAAAGAAGCTTTTAGAATAGTTGTACCTTGAATCGCAATAGAATCGGAGTACTTTATGGCTTGATTGTCTAAATTTTTATTGTCCAAAACATAGCGAATATCCGCATTAGGAAATTCATTTTTTAAAGCCACTTTAATCTGTTTTTTATCCAAATTAGCTGCTGAAACTGCCGATATCAAATAAGCGCTTTTAGAATAATTAATTCCTAAATAATCATAACGTTCTAACAATAAAGGTAATCTTGTGGTAAAATCATTCCAATTTCGAGCTTCTTTTGGACTCCATAAAACCTCTGCCATGGCTCCTAATCTTGGAAAAATCATATATTCTGACTGCTGAGTCGTAGGGATATATTCTGCCCATAAATTGGCTTGACCTCCCAAAACATGTTTGGCTTGTTCAGGAGACATTGCATCAACAATAGGGTCAAATTGATATACTTTACTCAATGGAGAATAACCTCCAAAAGCAAGAGGCTCTTCGTTTTGTGGACCTTGATAATGATCAAAATAACAATGGGATTGTGGTGTCATAATTACATCATGACCTTGTTTAGATGCTTCGATTCCTCCTTCATTGCCTTGCCAACTCATCACTGTGGCATCGGGAGCTAATCCGCCTTCTAAAATTTCGTCCCAACCAATTACTTTTTTGCCTTTCGAATTGATGTATTTCTCCATTCTTTTAATGAAGTAACTCTGTAATTCATGTACGTTTTTCAAACCTTCATCCTGCATTCTTTTTTGACAATGCGGACATTTTTCCCAATTGGTTTTAGTGGCTTCATCTCCTCCAATGTGAATGTATTTAGAAGGAAATATGGTAACAACTTCATCAATTACATCTTGTAAAAATTCAAAAGTATTTTCTTTTCCCGCACAATAAATATCAGTAATAGGCCAAACTCCGCCTGATGGAACTCCAATTCTTTGATTAAAACAAGTCAATTCTGGATAAGCCGCAATGGCACTACTCACGTGAGCTGGCATTTCGATTTCTGGAATAACTTGGATGTTTTTAGTTCCTGCGTATTTTATAATTTCTTTTAATTCCTCTTGGGTTAAAAATCCACCATAGGTTCCTTTTTCATCTGGATTTACAGTAAGTCTAGCATTCCAAATCACGTTTTCCTGATCCACTCTCCAAGCACCAATTTCAGTTAGTTTTGGATATTTTTTAATTTCAATTCGCCATCCTTGATCGTCCACTAAATGCAAGTGGAGCACATTCATTTTTAGCATTGCCAATCGATCAATAGTTTCTAACACATAACTTTTATTAAAGAAATGACGTGATAAATCCAACATCAAACCTCTCCATTGAAAACGAGGTTCATCTTTAATACTCACATTAGGTATAACCCAATTTACATTTGCTACTTGTTTTTTACTTTCGATAGCTGTTGGTAATAATTGTCTAATACTTTCAAGTCCATAGATAAAACCTGCATTCTCATTAGCGGTAATGACAATACTTTTAGAAGTTACTTCTAATTGATACGCTTCACGATTTAAATTTTTGTCGATTTTGAATTCGATGTAATTGTTCTTTGGTTTTTTATTCGAAAATTCAGGCTGCCATCCTGTTGCGGATTTAAATTTGCTCATCAAGGCAGTAGCTATTTCTTTTTGAGAAGCAGTTGTAGCAATAATTTTAGTCTCTCTACTAAATTCGAATTTCCCTTCTTTAACTTCAACACTAGAGGGTTTTGGTATAATTGCTATTTCCTTCTGAGCAACAACCGAAGTAGAAATCAAAAGTAAAAAAAAGGCAATCGATGTATTAATTATTTTCATAAATTATATGTATTAAAAGACTTGTTTGTTAAGACTATCGCATTTGTAAAAAGCCTATTATTATGAAAGTAGGGATTAATTATCCCAACTCATTTTGGATTGAGCATCTTCCATTCTATTGCCTTTTTGGTCATCACAAACAGCATAGTTAAAACCAGAGCGTAAACTATAACCTGCATGTTCTCCTTTTTTATTTAGAGCAATAAAACCCACTTGCAAATATTCCATGTCTTTGTGGTTTTTATGTTTGTTGTAAATACGCTCCGTGATTTCTTTGCAAGCTTCGAATGGCGATTTTCCCTGACGCATTAATTCAACAACCATAGCACTTCCGGCAGTTCGAATCACGGCTTCTCCTAATCCTGTTGCTGCTGCAGCTCCTACTTCATTATCCAGAAAAAGTCCCGCGCCGATGATTGGGGAGTCACCGACGCGACCGTGCATTTTCCAGGCTGCTCCACTGGTGGTACAAGCACCCGAAAGATTTCCATCTTCATCAATCATCAACATACTTATAGTATCGTGATTTTCGATATTAATTACCGGTTTGTATTTGGATTCTTCTAACCATTTTTTCCAGTCTTTCTCGGATTCTGGAGTTAATAAATTTTCTTCAACAAATCCTTCTGAAAGTGCAAATTGCAAGGCACCTTGTCCAGATAACATGACGTGTGGCGTATTTTCTAAAACTCTTTTGGCTACCGAAAGCGGATGTTTGATTCCTTGCAAAAAAGAAACCGATCCACAATTGCTATTGTGATCCATTATGCACGCATCTAGCGTAACCTTTCCTTCACGGTCAGGATAACCGCCATAACCCACACTGCGAACATTGGGATCGGCTTCAGGGATTTTCATTCCCGCTTCTATAGCATCCAAGGCTGGTTTTCCCGCTTTTAATTGTTTCCAGGTTTCAGCATTGGCTGGCAAACCATGATTCCAGGTTGAAATAACTACTGGCTTTTTTGTCTTTTTAGCACCACTTTTTTTCGTTTCCTCTGCATTTTGAGCCACTCCATGAAATCCAAAAACAGAACTTACAGCTAATGTTCCTAAGGTGGTTTTTTTTATAAAATCTCTTCTGTTAGACATATCTTGATTATTTAAAAATTTCTGATGACAAAGCATTCTCATTTTTTTCAAAAACGGGAGACTTTCCCATTGTAAATACTAAAGTTCCTCCCTGAGTAATCTCTTTGTGCGTTATATAATTTCTATCAATTTTTTTTCCGTTTAAAACAACAAATTGTATGTATATATTTTCTTTACTATTTTTCTCGGTTTGAATAATAAATGTTTTGTTGTTTTCCAAATTAATCGTGGCAGTATGGAATATTGGCGAACCAAAAACATATACCCCTTGAGCCGGATTCACAGGATAAAAACCAAGGGAGCTCAATACATACCAAGATGACATTTGCCCGCAATCTTCATTTCCACAATGCCCATTTGGTTGATTTTTATATTGTGTTTCCAATATTTCACGAACCCTTTTTTGAGATTTCCAAGGTTTATTAATATAGTTGTATAAGTAGGCAACGTGATGACTCGGTTCGTTACCGTGCGCATACTGACCTATCATTCCAGTACTAAAAATGGGCAATTTATCTTCTGGCAAGGGTTTTAAAGCAAACATAGAGTCTAACTTTTTCTCAAAATAATCTTTCCCTCCTACTACTTTTATTAAACTTTCAATGTTTTGAGGAACTGACCAAAAATATTGCCAAGCATTACTTTCGCAAAAATAGGGGGTATACTCCTTTGGAATAAAATTATTTATAAACTGCCCATTTTTTAATTTAGGACGCATAAACGTACTTTTAGCATCATACACATTTTTCCAGTTTTCTGAACGATTCAAAAAATATTTATAATCATTTGGTTTATTTAACGCTTTTGCAAATTGAGCTAAGCACCAATCATCATAAGCATATTCAAGAGTTTTAGAAACGGACCAATTTTCTCCACTACCATCGACAGGTACATAACCTATAGATTTGTAGGTATCTAACTGCCTTGCATCTACCATTGAGCTCTCTTTGCAGGCTTTGTAAGCCAATGCTATATCAAAATTTTTAATCCCTTTAAAATAAGCATCTACAATTACAGGAATAGCATGATTGCCTATCATCATGTTAGTTTCATTCCCTTGTAAGGACCAAACGGGTAATAACCCTGTTTCGTTATAATGTGCCAATAATGAATTAATCATACTAGATACTCGATTAGGATGTAAAATAGTATATAATGGATGAGCTGCTCTATAGGTGTCCCATAAGGAGAAAGTATCATACCTATCATAGCCTTTTGCCTTTTGATTTTCACCATTAGCCCCTTTATAATCTCCGTTACAATCACTTAATAAAGTTGGTGCCAACATAGATTGATACAACATCGTATAAAAAATCTTTTTCTTAGTTTCATCCGTTGTTGTTACTTGAATTTTTTGCAATTCATTTTCCCAAAGGGTACTCGCTTTTTCTTTATACTTTTCAAAATCAAAATCGGGAGCTTCTACTGTTAAGGATTTATATGCACCTTGAATTGTTGCTGTAGAAAGTCCTGTTTTTAGAATTATTTCTTCCTTATCATTGGTTTTATAATTCAAAATTATTTTTGTCTTTACCGCTTCAACTGGACTGTTAGATAAGGAATCATTTTTATAAATTTGATAGGTTTTAAATGGTTTTGAAAATTTGATCACAAAAAATACCCTTTGGTCTTTTGCCCAACCAGTTGATTTTCGGTAGCCTTCAATAGTGGTTTTATCTACTACTTTAATATACGTTTTGGTTGGTGCATCCCAATTCAAATTATATCCTAAATCAATGTGAATTTGTGACGCATCATCTTTAGGAAAAGTATACTTATGAATTCCTGTTCTTGCTGTTGTTGTTAATTCAGCTTTTATACCATAATCTAATAAATCTACCGTATAATACCCTGGAGTAGCCGCTTCCTTAGCATGCGAAAAACTAGAATAGGGCATATAATTATTATCCTTTATTCTTTTATTGAACCGACTATTGGTAGGCATTACTAAAATATCATATAAATCACCAGCTCCTGTACCAGTCAAGTGCATGTGCGAAAAACCGGTAATTATAGAGTCATTATAAAAATAACCTGCAATTCTGTCCCAACCAGGAATACCAATATCAGGACTTAATTGTACCATTCCATAGGGTATTGTTGCTCCGGGATATGTATTTCCTGGACCACTTGTACCTACAAACGGATTTACGTAATTGACTAATTTATTGTCATTGGAATTAAAAAAGCTGCAATTATATAAAAAGGTCAGAAATACTATGAATATAAAACCTCTGTTTTTCATTATTTCAAACTTGCTTTGGTTTCTTTGATCGTTTTCAAATTACTAACAGACAAGGCATTTCCGTCAAAGAAAGTAACGCCAACAGCTCCATTTTCTTTTGCCTGTAAAATAGCTTCTTTCAGTTCTTTATCGTTCTTTAATCCTGGGATGTAAATTCCGGTGTTAATTTTCGTTTTTTTACCTTCTAAATCAGTAACACCTTGCTTTGTAGCGTAACCCACCCAGTCAATTTCTTCATCATAAAAACTATTATAAATCATTGGGTAAACCTCGTCGATATTCCATTTATCCCAACGCTGACGCACCATGTGATCTGCCATTTCCGGATAAGGAAAAACGGCTGCAGTTAATTGTTTGTTATGTTTGTGTACAATTTGAAACGCATCATCAACAACTGCTTTTATTGCATTTAATCTGAAATTTTTCCACTCCATATCAATAGAAGTATTGTGGCTTTCTCTTGGATTTTTATGATGGATTTTTTCGAATGCATTAGTACATTCATCACAATAACAGAAATCGAATTGCGGTAATTCTACATCTTGAACCAGATTATACTTTGGTAATAAGCTAATGGGTAAAAAGATGTCTGGGAAACGAATATAATCTAAGTGAACACTTTCAATTCCGTCTACTTTTGCCAATTCCTCAACCAAAGCCAAAACATGTTCTCTTGACTCTTTTCTGGTTGGACACAACCATTGATAGTAATCTACATAAGGGCGGTTGTCAAAACAAGACTTCCCATCTTTACTCACCATGTACCAATCTGGGTGTTGCAAAGCAAGTGAATCACCAGGTCTGTTCATTGCCATAATCCAAGCATGTACTTTTAGTCCTTCTTTTGTAGCTAGAGGCACTAATCTTTGCAAGAGTTTTGGATCTGTAGAAGTATTAATTAACACTTCGTCAATTCCTCCATCTTTGTATTTTTTAAATTCTTTTGTATATTCTGCGTCAGATTTTTTTGCATCCGCAGTTGTCCAGACTCCAAATTTAAAAGGAATTTTATCCTCATTACTTGTACATGAAATGATACTAAGTGCTAATAAAAAAAGGAATAATTTAGGTAGTTTCATAGTGATTTTAGTTTGATATAATTTTACCATCTTCTTTAATAATCAATGTTTTGTTGGAAAAAGGACTCTTTACTGAAATAGTATACCCAGTTTTGTAATTTTCTAAAACGGGTTTTATCGCTTTTCCATCGACAACAATAGACGATATTTTCAATAAATCTGAGGATTTAGGCCAAGCATTGTTTTTTTGATAATATCTTTTTTGTGCACGATAAAGAGAATATAATTCCCATTTTATTTTTTCATCTTGAGGAATTGTAAAACTGTCTTTTCCTTCTTTCGAAGAAAAATAAACATAACCCCATTTTTCAGGTTCGTGCATGTTGATTACCCCTTGTGGAGACCAAACCCAGTTGTATTCAGGCAAAAATTTACCAGAAGCGTCTTTCTTGCGTTCGTATTTACCATTGATGATATCATGTTGCCAATTGACTCTGGAAAAATTCACTCGCCAAAAATTATCCCTTGGTACATTGTCTTCTCCATACGATTTTCTATAAGCTGCCCAAGGAATTGCTATTTCCAGCATCCAGCCTTCATCAGTGTCGTTTGGATTGTTTAATGTTCCATTAATTTTTACCGCCGATTGTAATCCTGTAATATTCCAATCGTTTAAAACCACAAGATCATTTTCTCTATAAGGTTTGGTTAAAAACAAATCCCAGGCGGTATTTAAGGCGTTGATTTCTAATTCGTAATAATTAAAGGTATCGCCATCTGGGTCTATGAAAACTTCAAAATCGTTGTTATAAAAAATAATGGTGTCGCGTTGTTTTAAATTAGCCCAAACATGCGGTTCTTCCATTTTAGCTAAGATGTAATAGTTGGTTTCATCCCAAAGCATTTTTACCTGAGTAGCGTACTTTGGTTTTTCGACTCCTTCGATATCAATAAAAGCATCTGACCAATCCACTTTTGACCAAGAAGCATCAGAATCGTCGCCATCAATTACAATTTTATCTGTAGTTTTATAGGCTACATAGGTTTTAGGCACAATTCCTTTTTTGGATTGTGAAAAACCAAGAACAGAAATTAATCCGAATACAAGGGCTAAATATTTCATTTTTACAAGCATACTTTCTCTATAAACTGTTTTCTTTTGTAAATTGAATTACTTCACTTAATTTACCAAAAGCTATGGCTACCACTGTATCTGCTGCACCGTAATATACGGCTAATTTATCTTCTTTTATATCATGTAAAGCAGCACATGGAAAAACTACATTGGGCACATCTCCTACTTGCTCATAATTTACGGCAGGGCCTAATAAATAAGGTTGTGTTCTATATTTTACCATATCTGGTGCATCCACTTCCAAAAGCGCTGCTCCCATAGCGTAACGAAACCCATTGCAGGTATTGATTACTCCGTGGTAAATCATCAACCAACCTTCATCAGTAAGTATAGGAATTGGGCCTGCACCAATTTTAGTACACTGCCAGGCACTATCTTCAAAAGGTGTTGGTTTCATTACCAAACGGTGTTCGCCCCAATATTTCATATCTGGACTATAACTAATCCAAATATCGCCAAAAGGTGTGTGCCCGTTATCACTTGGACGGCTTAACATGGCATATTTGCCATTGATTTTTTGTGGAAACAAAACACCATTTCTGTTAAAAGGCAAATAGGCATTTTCGCATTGGAAAAACTCTTTGAAATCAAAAGTGTAGCCAATACCAATTGTGGGTCCATTGTACCCATTACACCAGGTAATCCAATAGCGATCTTCTATAAAAACCACACGAGGATCATATTTATAAGCTGATTCAATCATTTCGGTATTACCGGCTTGCATTACAATAGGTTCACGATTGATCTCCCAGTTGATTCCATCTTTACTAAAACCAGCAAAAATGTTCATTTGAACTGCTTTGTTATCACATCTAAAAACACCTGCAAATCCGTCTTCAAATGGTACTACTGCGCTATTAAAAACACTATTTGATGATGGAATAGCGTAACGATCAATAATTGGATTCTCTGAATATCTCCACATTACATCGTTACTGTTTTCTGGTCTATCTTGCCAAGGAATTGTACTCATTATTTTCTTATTTGTTGTTTATTCGTTTATGTGTTTATTTGTGGATTTGGTTATTTGTTAAACCAATCTTTAAATCCTTAGATTTTCCTTACTTTATCCAGCCAAGTGAATTTTAAAATAGTGGTTGTTACTAAAAAAACTATTAAAGCCGCAATTGTTTTAGGATAATCTCTAATCATGAAGAATATAGGCAACACAATCATACTGGATTGCCATACGATTCCAATAACGCAATTCAACATATCTTTTGTAAACTCATTATTTTTTTCAAAAGTTAAATCGTCTTTTTTTAATGTTTTATAAACAGGTTTCCACCATCCCCAAGGTCTTACATTGGTATAGAATGATTTTAACACTTCAATATCAGTAGGCTTACTCAAAAAAGTTCCTAAAATAGAACCTAAAATAGAGAAAGCTAATATCACTGGAAATAAATAAATCGCTTGCATTTCGGACACATCATACAGCCATGTTCCGGGAGTAAAATTGCCTTTGTTTTGATCCAAAACAAATTCTAATGAAGCTACGATAAGTCCGGAAAACATTCCCCAGAAGTAACCCCAACCATTAAATCGCCACCAAACCCATTTTAAAAAATTGGCAGCTACATAACCGCCAAATAAAGCACTGGTAATCCATAAAGTCAAGGAATTAATCGAATTAGCAAAAAAGCCCATAAAAACACCTAAACCTACCACTAAAAACGAAGCCACCTGACTTATTTTAATGTAATGTTCGCTGGTTTCATTAGGTTTAAAATATTTTTTATACAAATCATTTACAATATAAGCGGGTCCAGCATTCACAAAAGCAGAGAAAGTGGACATAAATGCCGCCAGCAAACCGGCTAATAACAAACCTTTAATTCCCACTGGAATATGAAGATTAATTACTTTTGGCATAATGATTTCTAAATCGGCACCACTTAAATTGGGATTCAGATTCATTTCTGGAGCTAAAGTCACCAGAGCAATTACTACAATTCCTGCAATCAACAAATACCTTGGAATAAAAAGAATTAAATTAGTAAATCCGCTCATGTATGCGGCTTCTTTTACTGATTTAGTCGAAAGAATTCGTTGCAAATCATAACTCGGGGTTGGCCCTGCAATACTGGCAAAAAAACCTTTGAATAAAGACATTCCTACCAAAGATCCAAACATTTTATAACCTTCGGTATCAATCAAATTATTAAAAGCCTGGAATTTGTCTCCCCAATGCGGCCCTAATTCCGAAGAGAAAAATACGTTTCTCCATTCTTCAGTAATCACCGAATTGATTTGAACATCAGTGTAATTAATAAAAGCGTATCCTGCAACTAATATTCCTGCCACCACCATAATTCCGTATTGTAACACCTCTGTTGCAACCACTGAGAACATTCCGCCTTTGATGGTGTAAATGGTAGTTAAAAAGATAATCACCAAGGCATAAGACTGTTCTGAATTCAACAGCGTAAAATCGGAAAAATGAATAGCCAAATCCCAAGGTAAAATAATAGTCATAAATTTTCCTATTCCTTCAAAGAAATAAGCGATAAAACCGATGGTAGAAACAATGGCAAAAACAGCCACAATAATATGAGAAGCTCTTCCAGCTTTGTCATTTCCAAAACGAGTTAAAATCCATTCAGATCCCGTCATGGTATTGGATTTCCGAATCCAAACTGCTAGAAACATCATCACAAAAATTTGATTCCAAATAGGCCAAAGCCACATGAAAAAGAAACTTTTTACTCCATATAAAAACAACACACCCACCATCCAGGCTGTTCCTGAAACATCAAACATTCCGGATCCATTACTTAATCCTAAATAATACCATTTGATAGAATTGCCTCCTAAAAAATAATCATCTAAACCTTTGGATGCTTTTCTAGAAATCCAAACCCCAATACCAATGGTTAACAGGATATAAAAAACGATGATGGCTACGTCAATGCTATTCATTATTTTGATGTTTTATTCGTTAATCCCCAGTTTTTATTGGGCTTTGAACCCATAACAAAATGCAAAACACCACCTTGTAATAGCTGTTGATGCGAGATTGCTGTTTGATTGAAAGCAACTTCGTTAAGCGTTGCTGATTGAATGTAAAAATTCTTGTCGGAAACATTTTCAGCTTCTATAACAAAGGTTTTTCCTCCTTGAAGTTTGATGGTGGTTTTTTCGAAAATAGGACTTCCTATTTCGTATTCACCCGAAGCGGGATTCATTGGATACAATCCCATGGAACTAAAAATATACCAAGCCGACATTTGTCCGCAATCTTCATTTCCACTTAATCCGTTGGGTGTTGTATTGTATTGTGTATCTAAAATATGACGCACCCAATATTGCGTTCTCCAAGGCTGATTGGCATGATTGAACATGTAAGCAATATGATGACTTGGTTCATTACCATGTGCATATTGACCAATTAACCCCGAAATATCTGCCGAAACATTGTTGCCTGTAATTTCTGAACTTTCGGTAAACAACTGTTCTAAACGTTTTGCAAACACTTCATTGCTTCCGTGAAGCGAAATAAAATCATCTACATTATGCGGTACAAACCAGCTGTGTTGCCACGCATTTCCTTCGGTATAATCGGTGTGCTCTCTATGATTCGAATGTTTGGGATCAAAAGGTTCGTTCCATGATTTTCCATCTGCCGATTTTCCGCGCATGAATCCTGTTTTCGAATCAAATAAATGCTGATAGGCTTTAGAACGATTTAGAAAAAACTGATAATCTTCATTTTTACCAAGTGCTTTTGCCATTTGTGCCACACACCAGTCGTCATAGGCATATTCTAAAGTAATCGTAACCGATTCATCCAATAAATTATAAGGAATAAAACCAAATTTTTGATACAAATCCAATCCGCGTTCGTTTTGCATCATGGTATTTTTCATGGCTTCGAAAGCTTTTTCGGCATCAAAACCTTTAATTCCGTTTTTATAAGCATTTAAGATTACTGGAATCGAATGATAACCAGTCATCGTATTGGTTTCATTGGCATATAACGTCCAAACGGGTAAAACTTTTTTGGTTTCATAATAGGCTAACATCGAATTAACCATATCCGAAACTCTATTGGGTGCTAATAAAGTCAACAAAGGATTTTCGGCTCTAAAAGTATCCCAAAGTGATAAAGTAGAATAGGCCGTATAATTTTTAGCGGTTATAATTTGATCGTCTTCTCTTCTAAACTGACCATTTTTATCACTGTAGGTAACTGGTGCAACTTGTGCGTGATACATAGCGGTATAAAAAATAGTTTTCAACGAATCTACAGGAGTTTCTACTTCTATTGTTGATAACGCAGTATTCCAAGCAGTTGCAGCGGCCGATTTTACTTTTTCGAAATTAAAATTGCCTTGGTCTAAATTGTCTTTGGCATTAGCCACACTAACAGAGGATAAGGCTACTTTTACTCCTAACTCATTAGTGCTTTTTTCGTCAAAAAATAATTGTGCTGCTGTTCGTTCTCCTTTTGTAGCGTTCGTTTTTATTAATTTCCCATCAGCTGTTAATTCGTAACTAGAAATAGGTTTTGAAAACTGAGCAACAAAAAACACTTTCTGATTTTTTGCCCATCCCGTACTAAAACGATATCCACTTATGGTCGTTTCATTTTCAATAGTAATTCCTGATGCTGTAGCCTTGTCCCAGTTAATTGCAAAACCAAGATCAATAACTACGGCTTGTTTGTCATTTTTTTTGTAAGTGTATTTATGAAAAGCCGTACGTTCAGACGAAGTTAATTCTACATTAATTTTAGGGTCGTTTAAGAACACTTGATAATAACCTGGTTTTGCAGTTTCGTTCGTATGACTGTAACCTGATTTATATGGAAGTGAATCTCGAGAAGTAACTTTTGTAGTTAAATCTACTTTTTTATTAATGGGCATAAAAAGAATATCGGCCAAATCGCCAATCCCCGTTCCGCTTAAATGCAAATGACTAAAACCCGCAACAATAGAATCAGAATAATGATAACCCGAACACCAATCCCAACTGGAAATACCATTATCTGGGCTAGGTTGCAGCATTCCAAAAGGAACTGTTGCTCCTGGATACGTATGTCCGTGCCCACCTGTACCTATAAAAGGATTGACGTGATTTGTTAAATTTTCATTTCTACTATTAATTTTGTCACTGTTTGATTTACAATTCGAGAGCAAAACTGTAGCTAAAACAACTAAAGCGATATTCTTCATAAACGATATTCTTAAATTTAACATTAAATTTATATAAATTTGACCGCAGTCAAAATAATTTTAGACAGACAACAAAAAAACAAAGCTAAACACCACAAAAAGGTGTGAGAAACAAAAAACGCAACAATGATTTTCAATTCAAACAAGTTTCATAAAATTCCATTGCACTACCATATTACCTTTTGGTTCATTTACTTTGTATTTAATACTTTTAGATGGGGAAGTTATTTTAACGATTACACCTATTCCTTAAAATCAAACTTACTAGGCTTTCCTATTCACATGACCTTATGTTATTTAAATATACTGGTTTTAATGCCCTACTTAATTTACAAAAAAAAGTACGTGCAATATATTTTCATTTTATTAATTGCGCTTTTTAGTATGGTATTGATAAAATTTAGCCTTACCTATTTTTTAATCAGTCACAATGTTTGGCCCGAAGGTCCAGAACCAATAGAAAAACTAACATTGAATTATACCATCGACATGATGATAGGTGAACTTTATGTAATTACTTTTGTAACGGCTATTAAAATTACTTTAGACTTTATTAAAGAACATAAAAGAGTTACCGATCTTGAAAAATCAAATTTAGAAACCGAATTATTGTTTCTAAAGTCGCAAATTTCTCCTCATTTTTTCTTTAATACACTTAATAATATTTATTCGTTATCGGTCGAAAAATCGAATAAAACTCCTAGAATTATTTTAAAATTATCCGAGTTAATGCGCTATATGCTTTATGAAACTCAGAGTAAAAAACAAACCTTAGAAAACGAAATTCTCTGTATCCAAAATTATTTAGACTTAGAGCGCATTCGACATGACGAAAGACTGGAAGTTAACATGTATATTTCTGGTGATATTCAGGACAAAGAAATTTCACCTATGCTGCTGTTAACCTTTATAGAAAATTCTTTTAAACATGGTGTTAATAAAAATGTAGGCCATGTTAAAATAGATATTAATTTTAAAATCAAAGAGGATTTTCTCTATTTTTCGGTTTCAAATCCTATGCCTACTATAACTAAACATGTAGACAACTTTAACAAATCAAGTGGTATTGGAATTGAAAATGTAAAAAAAAGACTTGAATTAGGGTATAACAATAACGATTATAAGCTGTCAATTAAAAATAAAAACAATACTTTTGTGATTAAACTTAAAATAAGAGTTTCCTAAATAGGTCTCTTATTTCCTCCCACTCCACAATTGTTTTGACTCTTAAAAATTATAAAAAAATGAAAATCAAATGTCTAATAATAGATGATGAGCCATTAGCAATTAATGTAATAAAAAACTATATAGAACAAATTGAAGATCTAGAATTAATAAATTCTTTCAGTAATTCAATTGAAGGTTTAAACTTTTTAAAGAACAACAGCGTCGATGTTATATTCTTAGATATCAATATGCCTGTACTGGATGGCATCAATTTCATTAAGAGTTTAGAAAACCCACCACTTTTAGTCATTACAAGTGCTTATGACGAATTTGCCATAGAAACTTATGAATTAGATGTTCTGGATTACTTAGTTAAACCTATAGAATTCCCAAGGTTGATGAAGGCTGTCAATAAAATCAATAAAAGACTTGATACTTCGAGCAAAACACCTCTAGAAAACAGTAAAGAACATCCATTTATCTTTGTGAAAATTGACAAAAAGAAAATGAAAAAAATATTTTTAGACGAAATCTTAGTCATCGAAAGCCTAAAAGACTATCTAAAAATAAACACCACATCAGGCAAATATATCATCCACAGCACATTATCTGACTTTACTAATTTATTACCTGAAAGAGATTTTATTAGAATACACCGTTCCTATACTGTAGCTATTGATAAAATTGATGCCGTAGAAGGAAATAGTATCGAAATTGAAGGTTTAAGATACGTTATTGGAAGATCGTATATTGACGAAGTAAAACAAAGAATATTAAATTCGGCTATTTAATACTACTATTTTTACCTTTAAATTTTGATTTTGATTTCTTGATAGTCTTTAAACTAATCGCTATGGCGTGGTAGCCATTTGTGCTTTCACGCTATTTTATATTATATACTCTTTGTTGAGAAATGTTTCATTTTTTTTTTTTTAGAATATAGGTATATTTTCAGT
>NZ_JBCFQL010000021.1:0-5916 GCF_041729725.1 Flavobacterium zubiriense
TTTTTGGTTGTTTGTTGATGGATTTATCCAACAACTATCAACTATTAACCACCAACTGCTCTTGCGCGAGCAAATATCTTAACATACTGAGATAAAGAAATTTAAATTGTCATCCTGTAAAGGATCTAGAAAGTTTCTTCCCCCGATTGCTCGGGGGAGGATTTGTACATAAGCTTACGGATTATTAGTACTACTCGACTATGACATTACTGCCTTTACATCTATAGCCTATCAACGTGGTCATCTCCCACGATCCTTAAAAGAAATCTCATCTTGTGGTGGGTTTCGCGCTTATATGCTTTCAGCGCTTATCCCTTCCCAACGTAGCTACTCTGCCATGCCACTGGCGTGACAACAGATACACTAGAGGTTAGTCCAATTCGGTCCTCTCGTACTAGAATCAGATCCACTCAAATTTCTTGCGCCCACAGTAGATAGAGACCGAACTGTCTCACGACGTTCTGAACCCAGCTCGCGTGCCACTTTAATGGGCGAACAGCCCAACCCTTGGGACCTTCTCCAGCCCCAGGATGTGACGAGCCGACATCGAGGTGCCAAACCCCCCCGTCGATATGAGCTCTTGGGGGAGATCAGCCTGTTATCCCCGGCGTACCTTTTATCCTTTGAGCGATGGCCCTTCCATGCGGAACCACCGGATCACTATGCTCTACTTTCGTACCTGATCGACCTGTATGTCTCTCAGTCAAGCTCCCTTATGCCATTGCACTCTTCGCACGGTTACCAAGCGTACTGAGGGAACCTTTAGAAGCCTCCGTTACTCTTTTGGAGGCGACCACCCCAGTCAAACTACCCACCAAGCAATGTCCCCCACATTTGCGGGGTTAGGCCTCAGATAAACAAAGGGTTGTATTTCAACAATGACTCCACAACGCCTAGCGACGCCACTTCACAGTCTCCAACCTATCCTACACATCATTTATCCAAGGTCAATACTAAGCTATAGTAAAGGTGCACAGGGTCTTTTCGTCCCACTGCGGGTAAACGGCATCTTCACCGTTACTACAATTTCACCGAGCTCATGGCTGAGACAGTGTCCAGATCGTTACACCATTCGTGCAGGTCGGAACTTACCCGACAAGGAATTTCGCTACCTTAGGACCGTTATAGTTACGGCCGCCGTTTACTGGGGCTTCAATTCAATGCTTCTGCGCCGAGGCGCATAACATCTCCTCTTAACCTTCCAGCACCGGGCAGGTGTCAGGCCCTATACTTCATCTTACGATTTTGCAGAGCCCTGTGTTTTTGATAAACAGTCGCCTGGACCTCTTCACTGCGGCCCCGATTGCTCGGGGCGACCCTTCTCCCGAAGTTACGGGTCTATTTTGCCTAATTCCTTAGCCATGAATCTCTCGAGCACCTTAGAATTCTCATCTCGACTACCTGTGTCGGTTTGCGGTACGGGTACTATTAACCTGAAGTTTAGAGGTTTTTCTTGGAAGCCCTTAGGTGCACTATCACTTCAACCGAAGTCTCCGTGTACTATCGTATTTCCCCAAAACCCGTGGATTTGCCTGCGGGTCTTATAGGTAGGTACTTCAACGAACTATTCCGTCAGTTCGCGGCACTTTCATCACTCCGTCACCCCATCACAGTTAACAGTAGTACGGGAATATTAACCCGTTGGCCATCGACTGTCCCTTTCGGGTTCGCCTTAGGTCCCGACTAACCCACAGCTGATTAGCATAGCTGTGGAAACCTTAGTCTTTCGGTGTGCGGGTTTCTCGCCCGCATTATCGTTACTTATGCCTACATTTTCTTTTCCAGCCAGTCCAGCATACCTTACGATACACCTTCAACCCTGCTGGAATGCTCCCCTACCACTGATCCTGAAACATGTTCAGGACTAGTCCATAGCTTCGGTAATATACTTATGCCCGATTATTATCCATGCTCGTCCGCTCGACTAGTGAGCTGTTACGCACTCTTTAAATGAATGGCTGCTTCCAAGCCAACATCCTAGCTGTCTGGGCAGACAAACCGCGTTCTTTCAACTTAGTATATATTTGGGGACCTTAGCTGATGGTCTGGGTTCTTTCCCTCTCGGACTTGGACCTTAGCACCCAAGCCCTCACTGCTGAGAAACATTATATAGCATTCGGAGTTTGTCAGGAATTGGTAGGCGGTGAAGCCCCCGCATCCAATCAGTAGCTCTACCTCTATATAACTTAATTCAGCGCTGCACCTAAATGCATTTCGGGGAGTACGAGCTATTTCCGAGTTTGATTGGCCTTTCACCCCTACCCACAGATCATCCCAAGACTTTTCAACGTCAACGGGTTCGGTCCTCCACTGTGTGTTACCACAGCTTCAACCTGTCCATGGGTAGATCACACGGTTTCGCGTCTAACACTACTGACTAAAGCGCCCTATTCAGACTCGCTTTCGCTACGGATCCGTGGCTGAACCACTTATCCTTGCCAGCAACGTTAACTCGTAGGCTCATTATGCAAAAGGCACGCCGTCACCCAACGAATGGGCTCCGACCGCTTGTAAGCGTATGGTTTCAGGATCTATTTCACTCCGTTATTCACGGTTCTTTTCACCTTTCCCTCACGGTACTGGTTCACTATCGGTCTCTCAGGAGTATTTAGCCTTAGCGGATGGTCCCGCCAAATTCAGACAGGGTTTCACGTGCCCCGCCCTACTCAGGATACCACTATCTATTATACTTGTTACCCATACGAGGCTATCACTCTCTTTGGCGCTACTTTCCAGTAGCTTCTGGTTCCTTGTACATAAAATGTCGTGGTCCTACAACCCCAACATTGCCGTAACAACATTGGTTTGGGCTAATCCGCGTTCGCTCGCCACTACTTACGGAATCACTTTTGTTTTCTTCTCCTCCGCCTACTTAGATGTTTCAGTTCAGCGGGTTTGCCCACCTATCGGTGTACTATGTCTTCAACATAGTGGGTTGCCCCATTCAGGTATCTACGGATCAATTGGTGTGTGCCCATCCCCGTAGCTTTTCGCAGCTTATCACGCCTTTCATCGCCTCTGAGAGCCTAGGCATCCCCCATACGCCCTTATTTTGCTTATTGTACTTTTTAGTTGATCGTCTTTGGTTGATTGTTCATGGATTACTCCAAAAACTAAAAACTCAAAACCAACAACCAATTTGTTCTTTCTACTTTTTAATATTTTTCTTATCTCAATATGTCAATGAACTTTTTCTTTTTTAGAATAGAGAATATAGATTATAGAGAATAGACTTAGTCTATATTCTTTTTTCTATATTCTATCTTCTTAAAGATAGTGGAGAATAACGGAGTCGAACCGTTGACCTCCTGCGTGCAAGGCAGGCGCTCTAGCCAGCTGAGCTAATCCCCCCATTTTTTAGTAGGCAGTTATCAGTCGCAGTTTGCAGTTTGTAACGTGCTCACTTCAATGTGATTTCACTCTTCTTCTAAAATTTCCTTTCAATCTGTTTCTATGAACGTGTCTTAATTGATAATTAACAATTTAGAATTGATAATTATTTTGTTGTCTCGGACAGACTCGAACTGTCGACCCCTACATTATCAGTGTAGTACTCTAACCAGCTGAGCTACGAGACACTCTTTTTTTTGAGTAAAGAATAAAGACTTAAGATTATAGACTAAATCTATGCTCTATATTCTATTTTCTTTTCTCTCTTTTTTTTATAAATTAACAGCAAGAGTAATAAAATGTTGACATTAAAAACCAATAGTTCTTTTCGTCTTTTTCCCTAGCGTGAGATTCTGCTATAAGTTATAGGTAATGGGTTATGCGTCAAGACGCTTAACTTATAACTTCTAACTATTAACTTCCTACCCTAACACTAAGGCTCTAGAAAGGAGGTGTTCCAGCCGCACCTTCCGGTACGGCTACCTTGTTACGACTTAGCCCTAGTTACCAGTTTTACCCTAGGCAGCTCCTTGCGGTCACCGACTTCAGGCACCCCCAGCTTCCATGGCTTGACGGGCGGTGTGTACAAGGCCCGGGAACGTATTCACCGGATCATGGCTGATATCCGATTACTAGCGATTCCAGCTTCACGGAGTCGAGTTGCAGACTCCGATCCGAACTGTGACCGGCTTTGTAGATTCGCTCCTGGTCACCCAGTGGCTGCTCTCTGTACCGGCCATTGTAGCACGTGTGTAGCCCAAGGCGTAAGGGCCGTGATGATTTGACGTCATCCCCACCTTCCTCACAGTTTGCACTGGCAGTCTCGTTAGAGTTCCCGACATGACTCGCTGGCAACTAACAACAGGGGTTGCGCTCGTTATAGGACTTAACCTGACACCTCACGGCACGAGCTGACGACAACCATGCAGCACCTTGTAAATTGTCTTGCGAAAAGTCTGTTTCCAAACCGGTCAATCTACATTTAAGCCTTGGTAAGGTTCCTCGCGTATCATCGAATTAAACCACATGCTCCACCGCTTGTGCGGGCCCCCGTCAATTCCTTTGAGTTTCATTCTTGCGAACGTACTCCCCAGGTGGGATACTTATCACTTTCGCTTAGCCACTGAAGTTGCCCCCAACAGCTAGTATCCATCGTTTACGGCGTGGACTACCAGGGTATCTAATCCTGTTCGCTACCCACGCTTTCGTCCATCAGCGTCAATCAATTAGTAGTAACCTGCCTTCGCAATTGGTATTCCATGTAATCTCTAAGCATTTCACCGCTACACTACATATTCTAGTTACTTCCTAATAATTCAAGTCAGACAGTATCAATGGCCGTTCCACCGTTGAGCGATGGGCTTTCACCACTGACTTATCTGACCGCCTACGGACCCTTTAAACCCAATGATTCCGGATAACGCTTGGATCCTCCGTATTACCGCGGCTGCTGGCACGGAGTTAGCCGATCCTTATTCTTACAGTACCGTCAAGCTCGGACACGTCCGAGTGTTTCTTCCTGTACAAAAGCAGTTTACAATCCATAGGACCGTCATCCTGCACGCGGCATGGCTGGTTCAGAGTTGCCTCCATTGACCAATATTCCTCACTGCTGCCTCCCGTAGGAGTCTGGTCCGTGTCTCAGTACCAGTGTGGGGGATCTCCCTCTCAGGACCCCTACCCATCGTAGCCTTGGTAAGCCGTTACCTTACCAACTAGCTAATGGGACGCATGCTCATCTTTTGCCGTTGTGACTTTAATGCAGGGTTGATGCCAACTCTGCATACTATGAGGTATTAATCCAAATTTCTCTGGGCTATCCCTCTGCAAAAGGTAGATTGCATACGCGTTACGCACCCGTGCGCCGGTCTCTGCTTCCGAAGAAGCATACCCCTCGACTTGCATGTGTTAAGCCTGCCGCTAGCGTTCATCCTGAGCCAGGATCAAACTCTTCATCGTATATTGTGCGTCCGCCGTGGCGGACTATTTATTTTTGACTGAAGATTCTAGTGGTTCATTCTAATCTCTCGATTCTATTACTCTTATTCTTTTGTTCCGATTTGCATCGGAACGGCTGTCAATTCAATATGTCTAGGAACGTGTCTTACTTTTTTTTAAGTCAGACGCGATAAATCGTCGTCTTTACTTGTATACTAATCTTTCGATTAGCGGGTGCAAAACTACAACTTCTTTTTAATCTCGCAAGAATTTTTTAAAGTTTTTTTTTAAAAGAATTTCTTCTTCGCTTTTCTTTAATTCTCTTACCAGTTTCTCAAAGATCGTTGCTCATTTAGCGGGGTGCAAATGTAACATCCATTTCTTAATCTCACAAACTTTTTTAAACCTTTTTTAAAGAAATAATCCTTTATATTGTTTTATCAGTCTGTCAGTATATATTAGAACGTCTGCGTTGTTGCGGGTGCAAAAGTAGCTACTTCATACCGTTATACAATACTTTTTAATCATTTATTTGAAATCCTTTTTTTAATCAACTGAAAATGTGATTCTTATTTTTTAAGGTTTTTG
>NZ_JBCFQL010000022.1:0-3564 GCF_041729725.1 Flavobacterium zubiriense
AAAACCGCTAATAAAACCAATTATGATACTTTAGGAGAGGTTATAACCTATACAATTGTAGTAACAAACACTGGAAATGTTACCCTTCACCAAATTGTTGTAAATGACCCATTAACGGGATTAAACAGCACTTTTGAAAGTTTGCCTATTGGTGAATCTAAAGAGTTTATTGAAAATTATACTGTGACTCAATCTGATTTAGGGAATGAGACAATAAGCAATACGGCTACCGCAGATGGATTATCGCCTACTGATGTTCCTGTAAGAAATTCTGATACAGTAGTTATTGACAGAGCATTCGTTTTAGGCTGTGGTTCTATAGTTGTCCATAATGCTTTCACTCCAAATAATGATGGAACAAATGAAGTGTTTAAAATTGATAACATTGAAGATACCCTTTGTTACCCTGAAAATTCTGTTGAAATCTATAACAGATGGGGAGTATTGGTTTATGAAACTAAAGGATACAACAATGATGATAAAGCATTCAAAGGATTTTCTGAAGGAAGAGTAACGGTAGACAAATCAGCGGGATTACCTACTGGAACGTACTTCTATATCTTGAACTATACTGCTGTTGGTTTACAAGGTGAAATGATTCCTAAAACAGCCCAAGGATATTTATACCTTACTAGATAAAAAAACTCCAATCTAACAGCCAGAGGTGCTAAAAAAACCTCTGGTTTAAAAAAGAAGTCAAATGAAAACAAAAATACTACTAATCAGTCTATTGTTTACTGCTATTGGAAGTTATGCGCAGCAAGATGCACAATACACTCAATACATGTATAACACTATAAATATAAATCCTGCTTATGCTGGTTCTAGAGGAGCAATGAGTATATTTGCCTTACATCGTACTCAATGGGTGGGACTCGATGGAGCTCCTACAACCAATGCAATTTCGATTAATACTCCCTTAAACAATAGCAGATTGGGTTTAGGTGTTTCAATTGTAAATGATGAAATTGGACCAACAACTGATAATACAATTTCTACTGACCTGTCCTACTCAATTCCTACTTCTGAAAATGTAAAACTTTCATTTGGTATTAAGGCTTCTGTTAACTTATTTAATTTAGATATCAATAAATTAAATCCAGAAGTGGGTGGAGATCCAAGACTGCAAGGATTCGATAATGAAATTACTCCTAATATTGGAGCGGGTATTTATCTTCATTCTGATAAGGCTTATGTCGGTTTTTCGATTCCAAACTTCATCGAAACAAATCAATATGCGGATAATCAAATAGCGGTCAATAAAGAAAAATTAAATTACTACTTAATTGCAGGTTACGTAATGGATTTAAGTTACAACCTGAAATTCAAACCTGCTTTATTGACTAAAATGGTACAAGGGGCTCCCTTGCAAGTGGATCTTTCTGGAAACTTTTTGTTCAATGATAAATTCACTTTAGGGCTTGCTTACAGATGGAGTGCTTCTGTAAGTGCCATGGCTGGATTCCAAGTATCAGATGCAATGTACATTGGATATGGATACGATTTAGAAACAACCAAATTAGATAATTACAATTCTGGTTCACATGAAATTTTCTTGAGATATGAAATTTTCAAAAACAATAAAAAAATTACTACTCCAAGATTCTTCTAAATACAATTATCATGAAAAAAAATATACTCTTTTATATAGCTATGATAAGTGTTTTTTCTTTGAACATTTATTCTCAAAAAGCTAAATTAGCCAATGCCGATAAAAACTATGACAACTATGCCTATATAGATGCAATAAAGACCTATGAAAAAGTCGCTGAGAAAGGATACAAATCAGCTCCTATGTTTGAAAAACTAGGAAATGCATATTATTTTAATGGTGAGTTAGACAAAGCCGTAAAATGGTATGCCGAATTGTTTGCAATGCCAGAAGTTCAAATTGAACCAAGTTATTATTACCGTTATGCACAATCTTTGCGTGCTAGTGGCGACAATGATAAGGCAGATCAAATCCTTAAAGAATTTGATAAAATTTCAGACAATGATAGTAGAGCTAAACTTTTTAAAGAAAACGCCAATTATTTAGATGAGATAAAAGCAAATTCTGGGAGGTACAAAATAGAAAATGCAGCCATCAATTCGCAATACTCTGATTATGGATCAACTATTTACAACAACAAAATTGTATTTACTTCGGCTAGAGATACTGGAAGTTTAGGACATAGAAAACACACTTGGACTGACCAACATTTTACCAATCTTTACAGTGCTGATTTAGGTGAAGAAAATATCCCTAGCAATCCTGTTAAATTTAATAAATCATTAAAATCTAAATTTAACGAAGCTACTCCTGTCTTTACAAAGGATGGAAATACAGTATATTTTACAAGAAACAACTACATTGATGGTAAAAAAGGTAAAAATGAAAAAGGAATTACCTTAGTCAAATTATACAAAGCCACATTAGAAGCAGAAAAATGGACTAATATACAACCGCTTCCTTTTACCAGTGACAATTACAGTACCGCCCACCCTGCCCTAAGTCCTGATGAAAAAACATTGTACTTTGCTTCAGATATGCCTGGAACTTTAGGGCTGTCGGATATTTTCAAAGTACAAATTAATGACGGTGGATCTTTTGGAACTCCTGTAAATTTAGGATCAACAATAAACACCGAAGGAAGAGAGACATTCCCTTTTGTAAGCCAAGAAAACGAACTTTACTTTGCCTCGGATGGACATCCAGGTGTAGGGGGATTAGATATTTTTATGGCTAAAATTAATGATGATCATTCTTTTAATAAAGTACAAAATATCGGAATGGATGCCAACTCTCCTAAAGATGATTTTGCTTTTATCATTGATAGTAAATCTAGAAGAGGCTTCCTGTCTTCTAATAGAGATGGTGGACAAGGATATGATGATATCTACCAATTTTTAGAAACCAAAAGACTAATTTGTGAACAAGAATTACACGGAGAAATTACAAATCTGGATTCTAAAATACCACTACCTAATGCCAAAGTAACTTTGTTTGATAACAAAATGAATCTTTCAAATACTGTTTATACTGACCAAAAAGGCACTTATACTTTTATGGTAGAATGCGGCAAATTATACACTGTAAGAGCCGAAAAAGAAGATTATAATACCAATGAAAAACAAGTCACTACTTCTAAAGAAAATGGAAAAACCTATTTGCCTATAGCCTTAGAAAAGAACCAATGTAAAGTAACCATTGGTGACGATTTAGGAAAATGTTTTAGCATTAAAAATATTTATTTTGACCTCGACAAATCTAATATTAGAACCGAAGCAGCTTTAGATTTAGAGAAAATATTAGATGTTTTAAACCAATATCCTAATATGAAACTAGACATCCGCTCCCATACCGATAGCCGAGCTTCTTTCAAATACAACGAAGCTTTATCGGACAGAAGAGCTAAATCAACCATCAGCTGGTTAGTACAAAATGGTATCAATGCTAACCGTTTAACAGGTAAAGGATATGGCGAATCTCAATTAGTAAATAAATGTGCTGACAACGTAAAATGTACCGAAGAGGAACACCAAATGAATCGTAGAAGCGAATTTATTATTACTGATTTATAA
>NZ_JBCFQL010000023.1:0-3295 GCF_041729725.1 Flavobacterium zubiriense
TAAATGTGACTTTTGATTACAAAGATTACAAACAAAATGGATTTAAAAAGCAGATGATCCTGACGCATCAGGAGTTTATTCGTCGGTTTGCCATACATATTTTGCCCAAAGGATTTGTGAAAATACGGCATTACGGATTTTTGAGCAGCACTTGGAAACGGCAAAAGCTAGGTGTATTGCAATCAAAACTCCAAGTGCAACCTACTGTCAAAACAGCTAGAGCCACTAAAATCAGAAAATGCCAATGTTGCAAAACGGGCAACTTGCATACGATTCTAATTTTTGACAAACGAGGACCGCCTGAGTGGTTTCTTGGCGATAGCCAAAAAGCAAATGTCTATAAAAACTAATTTTATGGGTAAGGGAACTTATGGCCAATAGTGAAGGAAAACACGATAAAAAACCAAGCAATACACTTCAAAAAAAAGAGGACAACTAATCCTCTTGAAATATCTTATAAAACCTTTACGAAAAACCCATAGTGGACGGACATGTAATCGGTTCCGCCTGCCCGCCGAGGCGGGTTCAACAGGAGTTTCATTGTTGGCTTTTCAAGCCCAACGAAACTCTAGCTATTAGCCACAGTTTCTTTCTTTTGTTAGTGTATCTAATTTTTTTAATGTTGAAGGTATTCTATTTTCACCGTCCAATTTATCTATAAGTTCTGTTGCCTTGTCAATGTCAATTCCAATAGCTGTAATGTAAAGTGGATTTATACTTTTGCCTCTTAAAAGTTCTCTTTTATCTTTTTCTATTGTTGCAAAGTTCGTTTTCGCAACACCAATAATTGGTATTTTAGAATTTAAACTTTTGTATAAATGTCCGCCTAACCCTAATCTTTCAAAATCATCTAAAAATACAAATCCGTCAATAATAATTGCTTCAACAAATTCAAGATTTATTTTTTTATACAAACTTAAAATACAAGGCAATTCTCTTTTGTAAAATTCGCCCGAAATGTAATCTTCAATATTGTCAAGGATTTCGGAATAAATTTCATATTTAGCAGAATTAGCCCAACTTTCAAACGCTAAACATACAGTTTTTGCTTTATTGTCAAAATAATGTGTATCAAATGCCAATATCATATTGAAATATCTTTTGAGTTTTTTGGCTGTAAAGTGTCAGCAAGGCTAATCGTAAAATTTAAGAAAGGATATGCGAATTCTAAACTTTTATTTTCTTCTCCTCTAAGTTTAAAAAAAATCTTTTCTTCTTCTTCGTTCGCTAATGTTAATTGTTCGCCATTTGAGAAAAATGGTAACTTATTTTTAAATTCAAGATATGTTTTTGAAGTTCTAAACGTAATGCCTAACCATCTGTTTTCAATTAATGGCTTTTTTGTGTCATTGTCTAAAACGATTTTATGTTGATATTTCATATTGGTTTCAGTTGAAAATAGAATTACTGAATTGTGATTTAAAGAAATTTCAAACTCTTCATTGGTTGTTTTATCTTTAATTTTTAGTTTTCTATTGTTTTGTTCAGAAATGTTGTTAGGAAATTCATAACAAGAGAATACTCCAAGAAATGAATTGTCTTCTAAATCCAAACTTTGGTCAGAATGATAATTCATTTTTGAATACTGTGAATCATAAATTTCAATAAGGGCATTGTTAAAATTCTGAATTGGAAAATCATTAAGGTTATCCTTTTTTACAGTTTGATTAATTGTATTGGTAATTAAATGATGAACATCTGCAAAATTTTGTGCTGGAATGCAGTATTTACTTGTAGTTCTTACAATTGGAATTAAGTTATTTTTAATATTAACTAATTGGTTTGCTATTCTTCCGTTAGTTATTTTTTCAAATTCAACGGAATTCGATAATTCATTAAATAAGTTATTTTCAAATGGAAGAGAAATTTTATAAAATCCTAAATCAGTTGTCATACTCATTTAATAAATTGGTTTTTCATAATCCCCCAAATTCATACTGAAATGAACTTTGCCATACTCAACAACATTTTCTGTTTTGTTTTCCTCAACATAAGATGTTCTTAAGTTTTCTATAGAGTTTAATGTCATTGGTTCAAGTTTTATTAAACTGCCATTTTCTTTAATAAAAGTTTCATTGTTCATATATTTTGCTTCAACATTTGAACAACGAACCACATAACCCATTCTCACAGGGATTCTTTCCACATTTAGCATTGATGGTCTTATTTCGTGAGTATATAATCTATTTGTTGAAAGTGGTATTAGGAATGCCGAGTTTGGGTATAATGTTACACTAAATTCTTTTTCTAAACTTTCATCATTTACAGTATTTTTCAACTTAAAATGAAGTTTTGTCAATCCTGTAATTTGTTTGTAACACAAATCAAATTTATCTGTTTTGGAAGGCTTTAAGTCAGTAAATTCTGTTCGGTCATAAAAAGTGCAAAAAGCAATAAGTCCTTCTTTGGGCATATCTTTAGTTTTGTCGGAATGTGCTTTAATTTTTGCTTTTATTTCTTTTCCACTATCTTCTGATTTTTTAGTGTTTTCGTAAATTTGAGCTAAAACGTGATTAAGTTTTGTTCCTTTTTCAAAAACAAATTTTACAGACTCATTTAATTTGTTAATTATAAAATGGTCTGTTGCTCTGAAATTGTCAGTTGGTCCTGTAAAATTACTTGAGCATCGTAATAAATGAAAGTTTAATACTTCAGTATTATTTTCTATTTCTTTCAAAACTTCTGTTAGATATATACCTGTTCTAAAAGCTTTAGATTCTTTATTCGATTCTGTTAAATGTTGAAACTCGTGTTCAGATTTTATTTTGTTAAAATAGTCATTTTCCGAAAATAGATTTCTAAAGTAAACACCTGAATTGCTGATAATTATTGGGACTTCACCTAACGAAATTAGTTGAATTTTTTCATTAATTCTATTTTCATAGTTTGTAGATAAGTCTTGAATAATATAGAACTCGGTTTCTACATTTTCAGTAATAGAAAAATCTCCACAACCATAAATTTTAATGTCGTTATTTGCTTTCTGTATTTCAGAAAAGTTATTTATTACTGTACCACAAAAATTGTCAATTAGATTTTGAAGTTCAGAATTGTTTTCTTCATTTTCATTTAAAACGACAAGGATATTTTTGTCTTTACAAATTCTATTTTCAAATTGTGATACTATCATTATTTCTTGTTTTTTGTTTATGCAGTGTCTCGGTGAAATTGTGGCTAACGTTCTGCCGCTTTGCGTCTGTTGCGAACTTCGGAAGTGATTATTTTCTGTTAAAGATAAAAATTCTTGCGAAAGAAAAACGCCCGGCTTGTACAAATTTCGCAATAGCGCAAAACG
>NZ_JBCFQL010000024.1:0-2645 GCF_041729725.1 Flavobacterium zubiriense
TGGAAAAACCAGTCAAATTGACCACTACTTTCCAGTGTAAATTGACCACCAGTTCCGGAGCAAACTGACCACCACTTTCCAATTCAAACTGACCACCTAATTTTTGGGGTAAATTGATTATTAAAAGCTACTGACTTTTTCATGTTGTTAGAACCATACATTCGTTAAAAAATACGGATTATGGCAAACAAAATAACAGACATGAGTAAAATTAGAAAAGTAATTAAATTCTATTGTGATGGAAAGAGTAAGTTATTTATAAGTAGCTATTTATCTCTTTCCAGGAATACGGTAAAGAAATATATTTCTTTATTTGAAGTCCTCGGATTAAGCTTTGAATTAATTGATAAAAAAACAGATGCAGAACTAGAACTTTTGTTTTCACAGACTACTGTGGAATCAATTAGTCCCAAATTGCAGATACTTCATAATTTTTTTCCTAAAATGGAACGTGAACTAAAAAAAGTTGGCGTTACCGTACAACATATGTGGGAGCAATATATTTCCGTAAACCCTGATGGTTACAGGAGTTCACAATTTGCACATCATTACAAAACATGGAGTAAACGAGTCAATCCGGTAATGCATATGAATCACAAAGCAGGTGATAAAATGTATGTAGATTATGCCGGAAAAACACTCTCCATTATTGATAACGATACTGGAGAAATCAAAGAAGTACAATTTTTTGTAGCTATATTGGGAGCTAGTCAATACACCTATGCTGAAGCTTCCATGAGCCAACAGAAGGAGGATTTTGTCACTTCAGTAGAAAATGCCATGCGTTTTTTTGAAGGTACTCCTGCGGCAATTGTTCCAGATAATTTAAAATCTGCAGTAATTAAAAGCAGTCGTTTTGAACCGACAATTAATGAAACCTTGGCTGATTTAGCAGAACATTACGAAACTACAATCTTACCTGCCAGAGCTTATAAACCAAGAGATAAGTCATTAGTTGAAGGAGCTGTTAAGATATTGTACAGAAGAATTTATGTAACCCTAAAAGAAACTAAATTCTTTAGCCTAGAAGAATTAAACCAGCAGATATGGGATTTATTAGACACTCATAATAGTAGAAAACTTACTGGACGTCCTTACTCTCGAAAAGAATTGTTTTTAGAGGATGAGAAACAAAAACTGCGCCCACTACCACAAGAACGCTTTGAAATCAAATACCAATCCTTTGCAACGGTGATGCAAAACGGGCATGTTCAATTAAGTCAAGACAAAAATTACTACAGTGTTCCGTATCAATATGTAAAGAAAAAAGCGAAACTCTTGTATACCAAATCAACTGTGGAGATCTATTATAAATACAATCGAATAGCTGTCCATCAGCGGAATTATAAACCTTATGTCTATACCACAATCCCAGAGCATTTAGCCAGTACACATCAATTTGTAGCCCAATGGAGTGCTACTCGATTTATTGATTGGGCAAGTAGTATTGATGAGTCAGTGGGAGAATATATTATGCAGATAATCGAAAGCAGAAACCATCCTGAACAGGCTTATAAAAGTTGTTTAGGAATACTAAACTTCGAAAAAAAGGTTGGTAAGCAGCGATTAATAAATGCCTGTAAACGGGCACTCGATTTTAGAATATACAATTTTAAAACGATACAGAATATTTTAGAAAACAACTTAGACCATATTGATTTTGAACAAGAACCCGAGCAAGAACTCCCGAATCACGGTAACATAAGAGGAAAACATTATTATAACTAAATTAAATCTTGAAAACATGAATGAATCTACAGTAACAAAAATGAAACAAATGAAGCTTTATGGCATGTTTAATGCTTTTAAAACAGCCATTGAAAGCGGAAAAACAAACCATTACACACTCGATCAGTTCGTATCGATGATTATTGATGCTGAGTGGGACGAAAGGCACAATCGGCGTATTGAGCGCAGTATCAAGAATGCTCGATTCCATTACAAATCAAATATTGAAAGTGTCAATTTTGATGTATCACGTAATCTTGACCGAAACACGGTACTGCGTCTGGCAGAATGTGAATTTGTAGAAAAAAACGAAAACATCTTAATCACAGGAAGTACTGGCGTAGGTAAAAGTTACTTAGGTACCGCATTGGGCTATCAAGCCTGTATACAAGGTTTTAAAGTGAGTTATTTTAATACTTCGAAGTTGTTTGCTAAATTAAAAATGGCCAAAGCAGATGGTTCTTACCTGCGAGAGCTTGCCAAAATTGAAAGGCAAGACGTTATTATACTTGACGATTTTGGACTCCAAGCATTAGATAGTCACAACCGAATTACCCTTTTGGAGATCATTGAAGATAGGCATAATAACGGTTCTATAATTGTGACATCACAAATCCCAGTACAAGGTTGGTATGATATAATTGGCGAAAAAACTATAGCAGACGCAATTTTGGACAGGCTTATACATCAATCCCATCGACTCGAATTACATGGAGAATCTATGAGAAAAAAAAGAGGTATAAACAAAGGATAATATTTTAAGTATATTTGAATACTAATTAACAGATGAAAAAGAGTAGTTTTTAATGAAAAATGGAGATGGTCATTTTGCTCCGGAATTAGGTGGTCATTTTGAATTGGAATCAGGTGGTCACTTTAAATTGGATTAGGGTGGTCAATATCACTGGAATTTGCAA
>NZ_JBCFQL010000025.1:0-1960 GCF_041729725.1 Flavobacterium zubiriense
TCCACATCTACAATTTCTAAAATTAACAAACCTCGAATGTTTATTCTTTCGAGGTTTTTTTATGGACTAGAATCACATCTTAATTTGTAATTGAAGTAGTTGACTATAAATACAGAACAAAGTAATTAGTAAGAATTATTTGTTTTTTTAAAAAAAATTACATTTAAACGACTTTTCAGGCTATTGATAGACTAAAAAAATCATTCTCGTTAATTATTCTTAAATTTATTACAAATAAAAAAGTAAAAATATTTTGATGCTTAATGTTGTTTTTTAGACATAAAGACAAACAACATATACTAAATTCTTTAAAATTATTTTTCTAAATTAATTTTAATTCATTGATTATAACTAATATCTTTTTTAAACTTCAAAAAAGCAGATTCTTATTTATTTGATTTTTCCCCAAAACCTACAACAGCTTCTAACTTAAAAATATTCGTTAATATCAAGCAAAAAAAAATATAAATCCCATTTTTTTTAACCTACTACTTTTTGGCAAATTCTGAATTCAAGCATAATTTGATTATAATCAAAAATTACAATAACATTTCTATTGTCAAATATTTAAATAGTTTAGAATATGGAAACAAATCTACCCACACAAAAGTTGAAACAAACCATTCTATTTGTTTTATTGTTATTACTTTCTAGTATAATAAATGGTTTTGCTCAAGATACCTTTGATGGTGATTATTGCCCAGGACCAGGCGTCTCAGGTGATGAGTATGCTACTGGAATAGTTTTTAGTCAACAATTAAACCCTAACCCTTCTTCAACATGTCAAATTGGGACAATTCGTGCTAAAGTAGATACGCAAGCTCAAGTACTAAGATTAGGCATGAATATTGGTAATGGAGGAGCTGCTCTTTTCAGACTGTATTTAGATACGGATAATAACCCTCTAACTGGGCTAACATCAGATTCATTTGGAGGTGCATTATCTGTAGCTGGTGCCGAATATATTCTAGAAATTAATTCCAACGCTAATACTTTCAATTTATATTCTGGAAATGAAAGTACTTTAACTCCACTTGTTGTAAATAATGGACTCGCTGCTCAGAGTGGAAGTGCTACTGGTTGTAATGGTAGTGGTTCCTTTTTAGAATTTAATATCCCTTTTGGTAGTATTGGTTTTAACATTTGTGATGCAAATACCCCAGGGATAATCAATATCACCAAATTAGCATCTGTTAGTGGTAACTCCGCTAATTCAAGCAGATGTATTGATACTCCTCTAACGTTTGGAATTCCCTTAAAAGGAGATGTAAGTCCCGATGCTACAATATGCTCAGGTAGTGACAGTCCTCTATTAACAGTAACAGGTGTCACTGGTAGTTCTTCTATCGTTAAATGGCAATCGTCAGTTAGTCCATTCACTACATGGACAGACATAGTTAATACAACAACTACTCATACTGCAACTAATTTAACTCAGACGACAAAATTTAGAGCTCTATTTATAAATTCTGGTTTGTGTTCTGGAAGTACTATTGCTACAAGTGAAGCCACAATAACAGTATCCCCTGCACCTAATGCACCAACTTCTGGAGGCGATCAAATCGTTTGCCAAACCTCCCCTATCCAAACTCTTACCGCGACTGCAACAGGCGGTAGCATTACTTGGTACAATCAAGGAAGTGGTGGAAGTATCGTTACAAATCCCATTCTTAACGCTGTAGGAACTGTGACTTACTATGCACAAGCTTCTAATGGAACTTGTTCTAGCTTAACTAGAACTCCTGTAACTTTAACTATAAATCCTACGCCTAATGTTGCAATCTACGCTTCAACTAATGTATCTTGTTTTGGGGGCAACAACGGACAAGCTACTGCTTCAGCAACAGGCGGAACTGCAGGTTACTCATATAGCTGGAATACTTCTCCTGTTCAAAATACAGCTACAGCTACGGGATTGACAGCCGGAACTTATACTGTAACAGTAACTGATGCTAAAGGA
>NZ_JBCFQL010000026.1:0-1865 GCF_041729725.1 Flavobacterium zubiriense
ATTTATATACTAAAAGTACAGTGCACGCTGTACTTTTTTTATTTAACAAGACCTCTTACATTTTCTTATTGAATTTAGTTCTCAAGCTTTATTTATCATTAAACTTTACTGCAACTATAATTTGTCCCATCCTAAATAACTATACAACATACGTTTTGGAAATATTTTATCTTAAATTATCATTGTTGTTCTTCTTGAAATTGAAAATCAATTATCTTTAAATCATCAAATCAATTGGATATGAACTGGACAGCTAAACCTATAACACACAAAGGAGAAAAACGAATTGCGGTTTACTTTGAAAAAAATGCGGAACTGATTGCTCGGATCAAAAAACTGGAAGGCGCTAGATGGAGCCAACAAAAAATGGCTTGGCATATTCCAGATACTGTTGAGAATAGAATTCGGTTTAAAATAAATCTTAACGAAGGAAAATCGGCTTTATCACAAATTCAAGCAAACAATCAACTGGTTTTAAAACGATATATTGAGGAAATACAATTAAAAGGCTATAGCGATAATACCTTAAAAACCTATCGTAATGAATTTGGCATTTATTTAAACTACCTAACACAGACTCCAGCCCAAAACTGCACTACCGAAGACATTCGGAACCATATTTTATATTGTATCAATGAGCTAAAATTATCTGAAGCTACGATTCACAGCCGTATTAATGCCATTAAATTTTATTATGAGCAGGTTTTAAAAAGAGAACGATTTTTAATCGAAATTCCACGACCTAAAAAACCATTAAAATTACCTAAAGCTATTGCACCCAGCGACATAAAAAAAATATTTGAAGTCACTCCCAATTTAAAACACAATACAATACTCAAGTTATGTTATGGTTTAGGATTAAGGGTTTCTGAAATTGTAAATCTAAAAATAACGGATATTGATAGCAAAGCAATGCAAGTTTTTATCGAACGTGCCAAGGGGAAAAAAGACCGCTACGTTAATTTACCAGAAAGCATATTGCCACAACTTCGTATTTATTTTGTAGAATACAAACCTAAAATCTATTTATTTGAAGGACAAAATGGACAACAATATAGTAGCCGAAGTGCACAACAAGTATTTAGAAACGCTTTATTGAAAGCAAAAATTAACAAAATGGCAAGTATTCATAGTTTGCGACACAGTTTTGCCACCCATTTATTAGAACAAGGAACCGATATTCGTTTCATCCAAGAACTCTTGGGGCATAGTGATATTAAAACCACTTTAATTTATACCGAAGTAACTGATAAAAATATTCGAAAAATAATTAGTCCACTGGATAATTTGTAATATTATTTTTCTTATTTTCGAAACAAATAACAAAGAAACATCGACAACACAAAAAACGCAATGCGTTTTTTGTGTATTGTCGTAATTAAACAATTTAAAACCAGACAATTAGATATATTTCAACTTTTAAAGTTGCGTATATTTATGAGTTGTGTGCAATTTTACCAAAATAACGCGTAGAATTAAGAAAATAAAATAATAACTTAAACATAATGTATTATGAAAAATTTTTTGTTTGTATTAGTACTTTTTTTCTCTCTATTTTCTTGTAATCAAGATGAAAACAACATTCTGGATAATGGAACATATTCTGAAGTTACACCTGTTGCCGGCCGAACACAGATTAATTTTAAGTCAAATAATTCACTAGTTATTATCAAATCCGAAAATCCAGACGAATTTAACTACAAAATTAATGGCAATTCAATTAATTTAAGTAATAATAGTGGATTTACTAAGGATTTTGAATTTGTAAAAATTAATGAAAATGAATTTAAAATAGAAAATTTGTATTCAAGCATTCCTGAAAGTCCTAAAACCTATATTAATTTCAAAAAATAAAAACTACACAC
>NZ_JBCFQL010000027.1:0-1620 GCF_041729725.1 Flavobacterium zubiriense
AATGTTGATAACACAAGCGATGCAAACAAACCGGTTTCGACTGCAACGCAATCGGCATTAGATGCAAAAGTGGATAAGGTTGACGGCGAGCGTTTAATTAACGCTTCGGAAATCACTAAACTTTCGAATCAATCAGGAACAAATACAGGCGATCAGGATTTGAGTAGTTTTGCTACAACAACAGCATTAGATTTAAAAGCAAATATTGATTCCCCAACCTTTACCGGAACAGTTAATGGAATAACTGCAACAATGGTAGGTTTGCCAAATGTTGATAACACAAGCGATGCTAACAAACCAGTTTCTACAGCTACACAAACCGCATTGGACACAAAAGTAGATAAGGTTGATGGCGAGCGTTTAATTAACGCTTCGGAAATCACTAAACTTTCGAATCAATCAGGAACCAATACAGGCGATCAGGATATCTCAGGTATTGCTGTCAATACCAGTAAAATAGGTGATTTGACTAGTTTGACAACAACAACTAATTCTAATTTAGTAGCAGCTGTGAATGAGATTCAGGCAGAAAAAGCTAATTTGGATTCCCCTACATTAACTGGCACACCATTAGCTCCAACAGCTACAGAAGGAACCAATACCACTCAAATTGCAACTACAGAATTTGTAAATTCGGCGGCATCTTCATCAAAATTCGTTGACTTAACTACTGTTCAGACAATTTCGGGTTTAAAAACATTTAGTTCAGATCTAATTGCAAATGAATTGACTATAGGACGTGGAACTGGAGATCTAATTTATAATACAGCATTAGGGTATCAATCATTAAAATCTAATGAAGGAGAAAGCAATACGGCAATTGGGTATCAAACATTGAGATCTAATTTAGGTGGAGGAAACAATACAGCAATCGGCTATAATTCATTAGGATCTAATATTTCCGGCGGTGGAAATACAGCCTCGGGAAATAATTCATTAGGATTTAATACTTCCGGCGGTGGAAATACAGCATCTGGAAATAATTCTTTGGCTCAAAACACTACTGGAAAGTACAATTCAGCTTTTGGTGCTCAATCTATGGAAAATACTATCAATGGAGAAAACAACACAGCAATTGGCGTAGCGGCTATTGATGCAAACACAACTGGAAGCAATAATGCTGTTTTGGGAGCATTTGCCGGCCGAGAAACTGCCTCCAGTAACCCAAACACAATCATAAATAATTCTGTTTTAATTGGATTTGAAACCAAACCCAATGATAATAATGAGGAAAATCAGATTGTTATCGGATACAGGGCAATAGGAAACGGTAGTAATACCATCCAATTGGGAAATACAGCTATTACTGATGTTAAAACTAGCGGGGCTATTACCGCAGCGGGTTATAAAACTCCTAGTGGAACATCTTCTCAGTATTTAATGGCTGATGGAAGCTTTTCCTCTGCAGTATCTACAGGAAACATAGAAGATGGGGCTGTTACTTTAGCTAAAATAGCTGATGCGGCTGTAACTTCAGACAAAATAGCTGCTGAAACAATTGTAAATGCTAATATTAGTACCACTGCAGCAATAGCTTACAGTAAATTGAATTTGGAAAATTCTATAGTTTCTTCTGATTTAGCTTCCTCATCGGTAACTTCAGCTAAAATAGCTGATGCG
>NZ_JBCFQL010000028.1:0-1617 GCF_041729725.1 Flavobacterium zubiriense
TATCGTCAACGACCTTGATTCGGTGGTTACTGATAGCAATTTTATGGGTATATCTTCCCAGATATTCTACCACTGATTTTGGACTTCCAAAGGGTCGTTTTGCAAAAACAACCCACGGCTTTTGCCATAACTCTTGGCGAATTTGCTCGTAGGGTATCGGTTCTTTGCCTTTTAGTTTTTGGCAATACTTGGCTCTAAAGACCTTCGACAAGGCTTTGACCGGAAAAAGGTATTTACCCTCAGAGCGGATGTTCTTCCAATTGCCCGCCTTATCGATACCGCCACTGGGAACGATGCAATGCAAATGGGGATGCAGACTCAAATTTTGCCCCCACGTGTGCAAAATGGCTATCATTCCCATTTGAACACTGTGGTTTTTACCAAACTGAGCAAGGGTCTCCCAAACGGCTTCAAACAAAAGGGTATAGACCAATTTTGGGTTATGTATCGCCAAGGCATTGATGCTGTCAGGCAAGGTAAACACCACGTGAAAATACGGCACAGGCAAGAGTTCAGCTTCTCTAGCCAATATCCAATCTTCTCTATTTTTACCTTGACACTTCGGACAATGTCGGTTTCTGCAACTGTTGTAACTGATGGTGAGGTTGCCACAATAGTCACACGCATCGATATGACCACCCAAGGCGGCTGTTCGGCACTTTTTTAGGGCATAAAGTGTTCGAAGCTGCCAAGTGTTAAGCCCGATAGTCTCAATGTTTTTGCCCAAATGGTGTAGCACATGGGCTACTTCACAGGGCGGCTGCATTGGGCAAACAAAGTATCTAGCGGACTAAAAACACGTTGGGTAGGTAATTGAGCAATTTGAAGGTATTCCATAGTGGTTTCCAAATTTTCATGACCCAAGAGATTCTTCAGAGTGATGATGTCCATACCATCTTCGAGCAAATGCGTAGCAAAGGAATGCCGAAGGGTATGCACGTGTACTTCTTTTGTAATACCGACTTGTTTGCTGACTTGTTTAATCGCCCATTGCACACCTCTTTGGGAATAGCGAGAATCAAAATCACCTCCGGCTCTGTTGGGCATGGGTTGTCCGTTGAAAATCCAATCTTTGGGCTTTTCTGCTTCCAAATAGGCTCTGAGTCCCCGAATTAAATGAGCCGATAGTGGTACATAACGGTCTTTTTTGCCCTTGCCTTGCACCACACGAAGTTGTTTGCGGTCGAAATCCAAATCGCCCAATCGAACGTTACGCACTTCCATACACCGAAGTCCACAGCCGTAGAGCAAACCGATAAGGATTTTGTGTTTGAGCAGGGTGGCACCTTGAAGCATTTTCCACACTTCTTCCTTACTGAGTACTACCGGTAATTTTTTCTCATGTTTAATCTCGGGTAAGTGCAAAAATTCATAGGGAAGACCTTCTGACTTTAAAAGAAACCGAAGTCCGTAAACCGTGTGTTTAAAATACGACTGTGAAGGACTTTTGGACTTTTTTTGTAAATAAAACAAGTAGTCATGTACTTGCTCGGCATCAAGTTCGGTGGGTATCTTACCAAAGTAAAGTGAAAGAGAAGCCACATGCCGGGCATAGTTTTGAAAAGTGCTTTGGCTTCTGCCTAAAATGGAAATGGTACGCTCAAAACGATACAGTAG
>NZ_JBCFQL010000029.1:0-1089 GCF_041729725.1 Flavobacterium zubiriense
TACATAAAGCAAGGTTTTTTTTGTTATAAATATTTTATACTTACATTTAACTGAATTAATCTATTAACCCCAATTAACTGTAAAAATGAATAAAAAAACAGTATTATCAATTATTACTTTACCCATCCTTTCGCTATTGAATACTAATAATAGCTATTCTCAAAACCCATTAAATTTTGGTAGCAAAATTTTTACTGCAGATCCCTCTGGCCATGTATGGAAAGATGGAAAAATGTATGTTTACGCCTCACATGATGAAGAATGTCAAACCGATTTTTTTATGAAAGACTGGCATGCTTTTTCATCTAGCGATTTAGTAAACTGGACTGATCATGGAGCTATTTTCTCAGTAAAAGACCTAAGTTGGGCAGATAATTTTGCCTGGGCACCTGATTGTGCCTATAAAAATGGTAAATATTATTTCTGTTTCCCAGTTGGCACAGGTTTTAAAGACAGGGTAAATCCAAAAAATAGTACCAAATGGATGGGAATTGGAATTGCAGTGAGCGATTCTCCTACTGGTCCATTTAAAGATGCCATAGGCAAACCATTGTGGACTACGCCTTATGCTAATGATCCTTGCCTTTTTATAGATGATGATAATAAAGGTTATATTTATTTTAATGGCGGAGGCGATTATTTAGTTGCCGAAATGAATGATGATTTACTTAGTGTAAAAGGCGAAATGTATAAAATGGATATGGGCGGTTATAAACCTAAAAGAGAAGGCCCTTGGGTTTTTAAAAGAAATGGAATTTATTATTACACCATGCCTGAAGAGAATAGAATTCTAACTTATTATACAGCAAAATCTCCTAAAGGTCCATGGAAATACCAAGGTGTTATTATGGATGAAGAAGGCGAAAGCAATAATCATCATTCTATTGTAGAATACAAAGGAAAATGGGTATTGTTCTATCACCGATGGATTGAAAACAAATCAGAATGTGGAGATAAGCAACGTCAGGTATGTGCTGAAAATCTTTACTTTAATGAAGATGGAACGATTCAAAAAATAAACAGAACCACTTTAGGTATTGGAAATTCTTTCAAATAATATCAAAAAAAAAGCTTCAATTAGCCATAGCA